>CAMNLS010000084.1 GCA_946543495.1 uncultured Selenomonadales bacterium
CGCACGTTAAAACGCCCGATTTTGTCCTCGCAATGACTCAAAAAGCCGCCGATAAGTACTATTCCGACCTAAATCCGAACGGAACTTTGATTTTGGACGACGATTTAGTCCCGACTTCGCCCGATTTCAAGAATATTATCCGCGTGCCGATAACAAAATTGGCAGTTGAGCGGCTTGGCAAGGCATTATTCGCAAATATCGTGGCTCTTGGCGTGATTGTCAAGGTTACAAGGCTCGTTGACTTTGAAACTATCAAAAAATCCGTCGCAAATCGCGTTCCGACGCATACAATCGAACAAAATATGACTGCATTACAAATCGGATTCGATTCCGTGTAAAAATCAACGTTTGAAACTAAAAAAGCCCTGACACAAAGTCCGGGCTAATTTTTTAATTATTATCATAGTAATCTCTGTTAAAATGCTCAAAATCTGTTTGGTAGTCATTTTCAAGTTCATCTGAATTATTTTCGCTTAAATCTCTGCCAAAAACTATAAACATAGTCCAAAGCAGAATAAAAATTACGAGCAGAAGTAGTTTTTTCATAAAATCAGCCTCACTTAACTATACTCATGATAAAATATGCAAATCCTGCGGCTATTAAAGGACCGACGGCAACTCCTTTGAAAAAAAATATACCTGCTATAGTTCCTATTACAAGCGATGAAATCATTTCCGGATTATTTTGCAGAGCAATTATTCCGCGACCTGCCGCCGCCGCAGTTAATATTCCTGCCAATATCGTGATAATTCCGAGTCTTGTCTTGAATGATTCAAAAAAAATACTTATATCAACCGAACCGTCAAATAATTTAACCAATATTGCCGCAGTAAGTATTGTAACTCCTATATTTAATCCTTTATCGCTAAGTAAATGTATAAAATAATCCTGTTTCAAGCATTTTAGCGTTAAAATTATAATCATCGAATAAATTAAGCTATCATTACGCCCTGCAAAGCCAAAAATTATGAGAAATATTGCCAAACCATACTCATTCATAAGAATTCCTCCAAAAAGTTTGATTCATTATAGTTAAACCTTTAATTTTTGTGAAATACTTATATCCTATTTGCTTATAGGCAAAAACAATAAGGTGATATTCATGACATTGAACCAAATGTATTATTTCTGCGAGGTTTGCAAACTGCAAAACATAACTAAGGCGTCGCAAGTCCTTAATGTTTCTCAACCTACTATCAGCATTGCAATTCGCGATTTGGAATCGGAAACAAAATTAAATCTTTTTCATCGGCAAGGAAAAAAAATAATCATAACTCAAGACGGATATAAACTTTTCGTTAAGATTTCAAATATCCTGAGCCAAATTCACGATTTAAATGACGAAATAAATCGAATGACGAACAGAAACAGAATTCGTTTGGCAATTCCGATTCAAATTGGAACGATTTTTCTTCCGAGAATACTTGGAGACTTCAAAAATAAATTTCCGAGCATAAATTTAGATATTATAGAAACCGGCGGCATTGACTCATTAAATCTGCTGGAAAATGATAAAATCGACCTTGCAATTACAAATTATCAAGCTGAATTCAGTAATATGTTTGTTTATCATAAATTTTTTTCATCAGAATGTTGTTTTTGTACTTACAAAGAGCATTTTTTAGCCGGAAAGGAAATTTTGACCTTCGAGGACATTGCCGAAGAAAAATTAGTAATGCTTGACAGCAGTTTTTTTATTTGCAAGATGATAAATGACCTATTCAAATCAAAGAAAACTACTCCGAACGTGATTTATTACTCTCCACATCTTCATACGATAAAAAATTTGGTAAAAAATAAAATAGCCTCGACATTTTTACTGCGTCAAGCTGTTTCTTCGCAAGATGAAATCATTTTAAAAGGAATGTCGGAGCCAATTTTAATTGATTCGGGAATTGTAACAAAAAAAGGCAGGCAATTATATCCTGACGAACTTTTATTGATAAAATATTTGAAAGCAATGGTATAAATGATAAAAAAGCCTCGACTACTTGTCGGGGCAATTTTTATGTTAAAATCCGTTCGCGAAAAGAAAAATAGCCAGATGGTTTTACTCCTAATTTCGTATGGAGTAAGACCGTCTTTGTTTATACGATAAAAAGAAACGAATACGTCGACGACCGCTTTCAACGGTTTTTGATCATTTAAAGAATCGGAACTTTAACCGCGTCAATTTATACATGAAGCGCGAACTTGTCCGAAGCCTTGTCCCGTCAAACGTCCGACGCCTGCAAACTCTCCGAACTTGGCAAATAGCAGGAATACTCTTCGCACCTCTTCGCTTAAGCTCTCGACGTTGTAAGAGAAATTTCCCCAGAAAGCCTGCACGCCTCTGTTTTGTGCTAAGTAAAACTTTTTGCTTTCGCCGCTCCATGAAGTGAGACGAATCTTGCTGGCGAAGTCGCGAATAACATTTTTCTCGACGGCGGCGGGCATTTCAGCTTGCGTCCACTTATCAGCCAGCGAAGTGAATATCAATTCGGCGCGAGGATAAGGCGCGTCAAAGTCATCAATGCGAAATGACGTAGGCGACACAAAGTTTAAATCAATCCCCTTGACGGCGGGGACATTCTTTACGCTCGAAATAAAATCCTTAACCGCTATGACTCCTGAGTCATCTCGAATCTTTCCGTCACAAATAATTTCCTCAAGGCTTAAGCGTAAGCTGCCTGCCTGAATTTTTTTCCCAATTGGCAAAGTCAATTCGGCTTGCAAAATCTGTTCATTCAGACCCGTAAGACGCCAAAGAAATCTGTCGCCTTGCCGAACTTGCCAACGACCATTAATCTGCGGAATTCTATCGACAGGTTCAAGAAAAGATACCGTGAACGGTTTTATGTTCAGCTCGTTATGAACGAAACTTCCGAATTGCGGCGAAAAGTCATTTAATATCTTGAATAACACCGCGTGCATAATTCGTCCATTTATGAACGGTAACTGCGCTGAATTTTCTGCCCGCAGTTTGTAGACAAGCGCGCCTATCATTTCACAACCTCAAAGATTGTCGGCAAAGGTTCACGCTGTTTAAATCGTTCGTCGACGCCGTCCTTTTGTGAAACGTTGCCGCTCATTGATTTAATCTTCGCGCTCCAGCAATCGACCTTTTTTGTCAGCGACCAATCCAAAATAATTTTTAACTCTTCCATCACCTTTTGCCAAGTACTTAACATATTTTCTTTCTCAAGATACTTTTTAAAGGCGGCAATATATTCGTCGTTCTTTTCCTCACGATAAGGAGATTTCCAGCCGTCATCATCGAAAAGCTCGCTGTAAGCAGTGTCATCATCAATTAAAAGCGTCGGCGTAATCTCCACGCTACCGAAACCAAGCGGCTTGCCTTTACCGATTTTATATGCCGCGTCCTTCATATCGTACAAATCAAAAATCATCATTAGCGCACCGAGTTCGACTTTGCTAAGATTTTTAAATCGAATCTTCGACTTGAACTTACTGCCTTTAGCGAGCGGCGTCATAGGTTTTATTATTGATTCCTGAGCGTTAGAAAGGCGTTTGTCGTTTTCTTTGCGCTCTGATTCGTCTGCTTGCCAATCCTTATTGGGATCTATATCGTTATGCCAATAAAGTTTGTAGCCGCGAATCTGTGCGCCAACCGTGTCCCAATTAGTAAGCACATTGCTTTTGGGATTTTGTTTGAGATAAAGTTGGTAAGAAGTCGGATTCGGTTGCATGAGAGGATGAGCTTGAGCCTCTTTAAGTTCGTTAAAACTTTCGGATGTAGCGTCCTCGAAGTAGACACGGCTTGCCGCTTCTTGATTTCCAAAGACAACGTCCGCGAAGTCAACAGCGTCATTGTTTTTAATCTTCACAGCTTGATTGATTCGCCGTTCATAGGGCACACGGAAACATTGACCATGCCCGAACGCTTTAACTTGTCCGTTTTCCGATATGTAATGGCAGGGAATCAAAGTCGCCACGCGTTTAGATACAGCATTCCTCGTCAGCCGTTCAATATCAACACGCTTCAAAAAGTATCTGGGGTGCTTCTTCTCGTCGAAGAGATTGACGCCGCTTTTATTCTTCCTGTCCCGACGATAGGAGAGCTGAACGGCTTCGGAAACCTCAAGCCATTCGGCATCCCATTTAACGTAGTCAAGCGAGGTGTATCGAATGATTTGCTTGCCGTGATTAATCTTTCTAACTTCGGTTCTGTATTGCTCTTCCGTGAGAATATGAGACCTGAACTTTTCAGACAAAGCCTTTAATTCCTCTCTGTAAGCCGCATAAGCCGTCCCGTCTAGAAGTTCATCAGGACGATTCGCCCATTGATTACCGGTCAAACAGTAAGCTCTGCACTCATCAAAATCCCAATGTACTGCCGAATCAGTGCGCCTCACATTTCTTTTATACTTCTTCTGATAATCTTTTATCGTGATAAAGTCGTTCCTGCGGTCGGTCGTGTACTTTGAAGGCACGATGAAATATTTATCGTCGGTCGTGTGAATCAAAAAGCCAGGGCGCGCCTTCTTCTTTCCATCCACATCAGTCATCAATTTATCGTAATGTTGTTTTAAATCTTTCATCCACGCGGGCGAACTTATAGATGCCATTAAGCAACGGAAGTAAATATGTTCGTCGTTGAAGTCTTCGCCTTTCTTTTGTTCTGAAGACTGCCCGCGAAACGCTCCGCACGTTACAATCTTAAAAATGTTCTTGAACATGCCGCGAAGTGACGAGCCAGGGATAATCGGCTTGCCGAGCGGCGCAAAACTTTTCGGCTCATTGCCACCGATAAACAGCGGCGTCAAAGCCTCAATGTTCAATAAAATTTCGCCGCTTAACTGTTCTTCGCGTTCGGTTGGGGCGGGCAAAACTCTTTCAGGCAACGAGACAAAGTTATAAGGCGTGGTCGCCGGTTCAAAGTCTCTTTGTGGCGATGGCTTATAGTTTCTTACCGCCGATTTACCTTGTGACGAATCCTTACCGCTTGCGGTTTTGAAACGCTGGTGAATACCGCGGATGTCCTTTATCCATCTTCTTGCCAGTCGCGCATGCCTCCCTACCGTTTACGGTTTTGAAACGCTGGTGAATACCGCGGATGTCCTTTATCCATCTTCTTGCCAGTCGCGCATGCCCCCCTACCGTTTACGGTTTTGAAACGTTAGTTCGTGACGGGAAAACCAAAATACCTTCTTAAGTCGCGCATGCCCCATACCGCTTGCGGTATTGAAACTCTACCAAACGGCGAGCCTCTTTCGCGTTACGATCTTTCATGTATTGCGCAGAGCCATTACTGCTTGCGGTTTGTGGCAAATAAAAAAAACCCGCCGAACGCTCGACGGGGTTTTTGCTTTATGTCAGCGCGTTAATTTCCTAGCCGTCATGAAGAAGGCAATAGCCAACGGCAACAACGCCCCAATCCACGCCATGGGAGCCGCTAAACACGCGCCCAAAAAGCCCAGCCAATCGACAAGGAAGACGGCGGCGGCTATCCTCATTAGCAATTCGACTATGCCCGCAAGCGTCGGAACAAAGCTTTGCCCAAGCCCTTGCAACGCGAAGCGGAAGATAAACAGCAACGCCAACGCCCAATAACAAACGCTCGTGACGATTAAGAACAATCGCCCGTACTCGATGACCTGCACAGCCTCCGCGCCGACGAACAGTTCAATAATCTGCGCGCCGAGATAGATATTGAACACCGCAACTAACACGCTGAACGAACACGACATTAAGATACATTTCTTGACGCCTTCGACGATGCGCCCGAATTGTTTTGCGCCGAAGTTCTGAGCAGTGTAAGCCGCCATTGCAATTCCGAACGACATCATAGGCATAATTGCAATTCCGTCAACACGATGAGCCGCCGCGAATGCCGCCACTGCTACCGAGCCGAGACCGTTCAAGGCGATTTGCAATACGACCGCGCCAATGGCGATGATTGACGATTGAAAGCCCATTGGCAGACCGATTCGCATATGCTCCAATAAAAATTGTCTGTCGAAGGAAAAATCTTCGCGGTGCACGTGCAGATAAGGCACGCGCTTTTTTATGTAGACAATGCAAAGGATATTTCCGATAGTGAGTGCAACAATCGTTGCGCCCGCCGAGCCTGGTATCCCTAAGCCGAGCCAGATAATTGCAATGGGTTCGAGCAAGATATTTATACACAACGTCGCGGCTTGAATGACCGTTGGCATTTTGCTATCACCGAGTGCGCGGATTAAATTCGTGA
>CAMNLS010000085.1 GCA_946543495.1 uncultured Selenomonadales bacterium
GCTTAATGTCCGTACCACGTCCAGCCATGTTCGTCGCGATTGTCACGACGCCGCGTTGACCTGCGTCTGCAACGATTTGCGCTTCCTTCTCGTGGAACTTTGCATTAAGCACGCTGTGAGGTATGCCGCGCTTTTTAAGATAGCCGCTAAGCTCTTCGGACTGTTCGATTGACGTTGTGCCGATAAGGACGGGTTGCCCCTTCGCGTGAACGCGCTCGACTTCATTGGTGACGGCTCGATACTTAGCACGCTTATTCTTGTAGACAACATCGGGATGATCTATTCTGCGCACGGGCATATTAGTTGGAATGACGACGACATTTAGTTTGTAAATCTTAATGAACTCGTCTTCCTCCGTCTTAGCAGTACCCGTCATGCCCGCCAGCTTGTCATACATGCGGAAATAATTTTGGAAAGTTATCGTCGCTAACGTCTGTGACTCGCGCTGAATCTTGACGCCCTCTTTAGCCTCGATTGCTTGATGCAGTCCGTCGGAATATCTGCGCCCCGTCATCAATCGCCCTGTGAACTCATCGACGATTATAATTTCATCGTCGCGAACGACGTAATCGCGGTCGCGTTTCATCAATGCCTTTGCCCGCAGTGCCATCGTGAAGCAGTGACTAAGCTCGATATTTTCCGGCGCGTAAAGATTTTGAATGCCCAAGAACTTTTCAATCTTCGGAACGACTTCATCATTTGGAGCAACGGTCTTTTGTTTCTCGTCTACTTTGTAATCGTCGCCCTCCTTCAAGTTAGCAACCGCCCGCGCCATGACTGCATACATGTCCGTTGACTTCTGACCGGGACCGCTAATGATAAGCGGCGTGCGTGCCTCGTCAATCAATATCGAGTCAACCTCGTCGACGATAGCATAATGCAACGGACGCTGAACCATTTGGTCTTCCTGAATGACCATGTTGTCGCGCAGATAGTCAAAGCCGAATTCGTTATTCGTGCCGAACGTCACGTCGCAACTATAAGCGTGCTTGCGTTCGGGGAAGTCCATATCGTGCAGAATCAAGCCGACACTCAAGCCAAGGAAGTTATAAAGCCGCCCCATCCACTCGGAGTCGCGGCGGGCAAGATAATCATTGACCGTGACCATGTGAACGCCCTTACCCTCAAGCGCGTTAAGATAAACAGGCAACGTCGCGACCAATGTTTTACCTTCGCCGGTCTTCATCTCGGCTATCTTGCCTTCGTGCAGACACATGCCGCCCATTAATTGAACGTCGAAATGCCTCATGCCAAGCACGCGCCTTGACGCCTCCCTACAGACCGCGAACGCCTCTGGCAATATGTCCGTCAACGTCTCGCCGGCTTGAAGTCGTTCACGAAATTTATCTGTCGACGCCGTAAGTTTGTCGTCGGTGTAGTTTTGAAATTCCGCCTCCAACGCATTGATTTTATCGACCGTCTTTTGCAGACGGTTAATCTCCTTTTCATTGTTATCGCCGAAAATTTTTTTCGTAATTCCTTTCAAGAATCCAAACAAGCTCATCACTCCCTATAAAAGTTCTTCCAATGATAGCAAAAAAAATCCCCTGCCGCAAATTTATCTGCGCGGAGGGAAATTTTTTTATCAGTCGCGTTTGAAAAGGTCTCGCGTGTAAACTTTCTCTTTAACGTCGTCAAGCTCGCTGTCGTAGCGATTGGCGATGATGCAACGGCTTAAGCGTTTGAACTCGGCAACGTCATTGACAACGCGGCTACCAAAGAACGTTGAGCCGTCAGGCAAGGAAGGTTCATAGACGATAACAGTTATACTCTTGGCTTTGATTCGTTTCATGATGCCTTGAATGGACGATTGGCGGAAGTTATCGGAGCCGGTCTTCATAGCAAGCCGCCACACGCCAACGATAATCTCGTGTTCCTGCTCAAAGGAAAAATCTTCGCCGTCAACGTAGGTTCCTGAACGTTTCAAAACTTGGGAGGCAATGAAATCTTTGCGCGTGCGGTTGCTGTTGACGATAGCCTCAATCAAATTCTCCGGCACGTCTTGATAGTTCGCAAGCAGTTGCTTAGTATCTTTGGGCAAGCAGTAGCCGCCATAGCCGAACGATGGATTATTATATTGGTCACCGATTCGCGGGTCGTAGCAGACGCCCTTGATGATGTCCTGCGTGTTCAGATTCTTAAGCTCTGCATAAGTGTCAAGCTCATTGAAGTAGGCGACACGCAGGGCAAGATACGTATTGGCGAAGAGCTTGACTGCTTCAGCCTCGGTGGTGCCCATTAGGAGCGTCGGGATATTTTTTTTCTCCGTGCCTTCCTGCAACAGCTCGGTAAACTCTTTGGCTTTAGCAACCTGCTCGGCGTCTTCCTTGTTAATGCCGACGATGATTCTTGACGGATAAAGGTTATCGTAGAGAGCTTTGGACTCGCGCAAGAATTCGGGACTAAACAAAATTTTTTCCGTAGAATATTTTTCGCGCATACTCTTAACGAAGCCGACAGGTATTGTGCTTTTAATAATCATGTAAGCCTTTGAGCCGCTCGCCAAAACTTGTTCGATGACTGAACAGACAATCGAAGTGTCGAAGAAATTTTTCTTCGGGTCGTAGTTGGTCGGCACGGCGATAATCACGAAGTCCGCAGAGGCATAAGCTGACTCAGCGTCGCTCGTGGCAGTGAGGTCGAGTTCACGTTCAGCAAAAAATTTTTCTATGTATTCGTCGCGAATTGGCGATTGACGATGATTCACCATGTCAACTCTTTCCTTAGATACATCAACGGCAAGCACATGATTTTTTTGCGCAAGTAACGTCGCCATGGAAAGCCCCACATAACCAAGCCCAGCGACGGCGATTGTTTTTTCCAAATTAAATCACTCCAAAAATATTTTGTGTAATGATAGCGAAAAATTTATTCCATTGCAACGGGAAAATTATTTCTGCGCGGCGAAGTTTGACACGTTAAAGCTTTTAAGTCATAATCTTTATCGGAGGAATGAACGATGCAATTTATAGACAGAAGCAAAATAAGCGTGCGGGCGGGCGACGGCGGCAACGGTAAATCTTCTTTCCGCCGAGAAAAATTTGTGCCAAAGGGCGGTCCTGATGGCGGCGATGGCGGTAAAGGCGGCGATATTGTCCTAGAGGTCGACGCGAACATTAACACGCTACTAAACTTTAAATTCAATCGGCGATTCACGGCGGGCAACGGCGGAGCTGGCGACGTTAAAAAACAATACGGGCGCGGCGCAGAGGATTGCGTTATCAAAGTCCCGCAAGGCACGCTGGTTAAAGACGCGGACACGGGCGAAGTTCTTGCAGACTTAACGGAGCTTGGACAGCGTGCGATTGTCGCTAAGGGCGGACGCGGCGGCAGAGGCAATGCCAAATTTAAATCAGCGTCGAGGAGAGCTCCGACCTTTGCGGAATTCGGGGAGCCTGGCGAGAGTCGCGAACTTTTATTGGAGCTGAAACTTTTGGCGGACGTTGGCTTAGTCGGTTATCCCAGCGTTGGCAAGTCAAGCTTAATCGCCGCAGTGAGTTCAGCGCGACCAGAGATAGCTGATTATCACTTCACGACGCTTGTACCTGTGCTCGGCGTCGTCAGTCTCGGCTATGAAAAATCTTTCGTCATGGCGGACATTCCAGGCTTGATTGAGGGCGCGGCGGACGGTGTCGGCTTAGGTCATGACTTCCTGCGACACATCGAACGCACGAAATTAATTCTGCACGTCGTGGACGCGGCGGCGGTTGACGGGCGCAATCCCTTAGACGACTTCAAAAAGATTAACATTGAGCTTAAGCGTTATAGCGAAAAACTTTCCAAGCGTCCTCAAATCCTCGTTGCCAATAAGGTCGACCTGCCGCAAGCTAAAGAAAATCTTCCTGCACTTGAAAAGCTTGCCGCGCAGGAAGGAATAGAATTCTTTGCAATCTCAGCCGCCACACGCGAGAACCTCGACGCGCTGATAAATTTCATCGGCAAGAAGCTGGATGACCTTGTTCCCGAAGAGGAGCCCGTTCAAGACGCTGTGAAAGTTTTCGACGTGGAGAAAGAGGAAGACCCCGTCATCATTGAACGCAACGACGCCGCAGAATTTATCGTCCGCAACAAGAACTTAGAAAAAATCGTCGCCATGACGAACTTTGACAACTCGGAAGGCTTGCGCCGTTTCCAATTTATCTGGCGTATGAAGAACCTTGACGACTTCTTAAAAGCACGCGGAATCAAAGAGGGAATGACAGTTCATATCGGCGACTTAGAATTTGAGTGGCACGAATAATCAAATCAAAAATAGGAGCCGTCATGGAGCAACGTGACGTTGCATCCAACGGACACTTCGATTGCGTCTCCAATAATCTTAGCAATTGCCGCGCACATATATTTAGTCAAAAACTTTTGGAAGTAGGTCAGCAATATCAATGGTTATCGGCATGAAGTAAAGCCCGCTGCTCGAAGTCTTGATGAATTCAATCACCCGCTTAGCTAAGTCAATATTCCAATCCATAGTCGGCTTGAAGTCGTTAGGGAAGACGGCTTTATCTTTGCGCTCCCAATAGCCTTTGGAACGATTGCTAAGCACCGGCGACACTCCCCAATAAACTTCGTGCCCGTCAAGAAGGTCAGCGTACATTTCCAAGAACCGCAAGTCAAAGAATGGTTGCGTAAAGAATCCGACTGCGCCCGCCTGAGCTTTGCGCTCCACGCGATAAAGTTCGTCACGAATGCCGCTACGATATTGGTCGACGCCCGCATAAACTTTCACGTCGGGCAACTCCTCACGGAACTTGCGAATAACGTCGATAGTCTCCGTCGGATAAACTGTACGCGTTAAATCCTTCGGCGGGTCGCCCGCGATTATCAAGACTTCCTTAATGCCAAACTTAATAAAGTCATCGCGCATGGGCAACGGCTTCGATAAGTCAATGTCCATCGCGCGGACGTGCGGTATCGTCGGCAACGCGGGTTGAGTAACCTTAGCCGCCTGCCACGGACGCAAGTCAAAGCTCATCAAGTCGGGAATGTTCACGCAGTCAACCTGCAGATATTTTTTTATTACGTCAATGTCCACCTGCAAGCTCGCCTCGTCACGCGGAATAATTTCAACAGCTATCCTTCCCATAACACAATCTCCTTCGTTAATAAAAGTTACAGCGGAATTGTAAATTGTTTTGGCGCGGGTGTCTACCTATTTTTTTTTGCGCGAAGGTCTGATATAATCGGCGCGTGATTCAATCGGAAAGGAAGTGATTGCAATGATAAAACTTTTCGTGACCGACATCGACGGAACACTATTGCCGGCGGGAAGCTCAGTTGTTCCCGCTAAGAATGTTGAAGCAGTACAAGCTATGTTGCGTGCGGGCGTCAAAGTCGTCATAGCGACTGGCAGAATGTATAAAGCCGCTTTGCCGATAGCCAAACAGCTCGGCGAACACATACCGATAATCGCTTACAACGGAGCAATGATAAAATCATCGTCGGGCGAAATTCTTCACGCGCAGTACATAGAAGCGGCGACGGCTATCAAGCTGATAAATTTCTTCGAGGAGCACTCTTGGCATTTGCAAAGTTATTCGGGCGAAGTGCTTTACGTTCCAAAGCGCAATAAATGCGTTGAGCTTTACGAGGAAAGCCAAAAGGTTGAGGCTGTCGAAGTCGGTTGGGAAGGTATGCGCGAACATGCAAAGGATATTCCAAAGCTCTTGAGTATCTCGCTTAACACCGATGAAATAAACGAACGCATGAACGAAGTTAAAAAGTTTTTCGGCGGTCAACTTGAAGTCACGCGCTCGCACCCGATGTTCGCCGAGTTCATGGCGGTAGACGTAAGCAAGGCAAGCGCGATTAAAATTCTCGCGGACAAGTTCGGTATCGACAACGCGGAGACTTTAGCAATCGGCGATTCGGATAACGATTTGGCAATGATAACGTCGGTTGGTTGCGGCGTCGCTATGGGTAATGCCGTCCCCGCCGTCAAAGCCGCTTGCCCGCGCATAACTGACACTTGCGAACGCGACGGCTTCGCCAAAGCTGTTTATGATTATGTACTAAGGAAAGATTTTTATGGAAGAGACTAAAGAATTTGCAGACAAGTCACGGATAATCATCGTGACGGGCATGAGCGGTAGCGGTAAAACTCAGGCTTGCCGATACCTTGAAGACTTAGGATATTTTTGCGT
>CAMNLS010000086.1 GCA_946543495.1 uncultured Selenomonadales bacterium
CGTCATTGAAATCTAAAATTTTTTCGCGGTAATCGGAATCATCAGCGGCTTTAAGAGCAATCGGTATCAAATTTATAAAAAAAATCAGCGGTAGAATCAGCGCGAAGAGTTTTAGCGGCTCAAATAAAAAATACGTAAGCAAAATAGTTATGAATGCGGCGGTTGATATTGGCAAGACGACTCGCGGCAGGAAATCTTTTAATAAATCGGCTGAAACGATTAAATTGTGAAGTAAATCGCCTTCGTGAGAGTGTCCAGACTTGAGCGGAAGGATTTTTGCGGCTTTTTTATAAAGTTTTTCGCGTAATTCGTCTAGGAGCTTGAAAATAATCTTATGAGAAATGAATCTATCGGCGTAACGGAGTGCGGCTCGAGAAATTCCAGCAGTTCGGACTAAAGTTATGCCGATTGATAGCGAATGTAGCGGCGGATGAGTTGCGGCGGAGGCGATAAGCCATGCGGAAGCCGCCATTAATAAAAATTCGCTCAAAGCGGCGGAGATATTCGCGACAATCGCTGGTAAAAATTTTTTTGAGAGCATGAAATCACCTTCCGAGCCGAAAAATTAGTCACGCGGAGCAAAAATCCTGCCGAAAACGATTTTGGCGGTTCAAAACGTCTTTGAAACGGATTTTGGAGTTTGAAAACGGTTTTGAAGGTTTGAAAACGATTTTGGAGGGCGATTTGGAGGGGCAAAAGTGAAATTCTAATATATTAGAATTTTCAAGTTGGAAAAATGGCGTCATGACGGGGGATTTTTGGAGGCATAAAAAAACCCCCGATTTTTTGGGGGTTTTGGAGTGGCGAAAGTGATTTTCCAATATATTGGAATTTTAACTATCGAAATTAAGCGTTTCATTCATGGAGCCGACGCGATAGCCTTGCAAGTCCAGCGTGACATAATCGAAGCCCAATGACTTTAACTTATCGACGAGCACGCCGCGCAGGTCTAAGAGCCGCGAAAAATCTTCGGGCAAGACTTCAATCCGCGCAAGTTTATCATGAACGCGCACGCGCAGTTGATTGAAGCCTGCGTCCGATAAAAATTCTTCCGCCGCCTCGACCATTGAAAGTTTTTGTTCCGTCAACGTTTCGCCGTAAGCGATTCGCGACGCAAGGCACGCCATCGAAGGTTTATTCCACGTCGACAAGTTCATTGCCTTAGATAGTTCACGTATCTCCGCTTTGTAGAGTCCGACTTCACGAAGCGGGCTTTTTATTTTAAGTTCGGCGATTGCCTGCGCACCTGGTCTATAATCGTTCGCGTCGTCCATGTTCGAGCCTTCAACCAAGACTTTATCTTCAGCAAGCCGCAAGAAATTTTCAAACAACGCACGCTTACACAAGTAGCAACGTTCCGGAGAATTTTCTTTGACGCCTTCGACGTTCAACACGTCCGCCGCGAAAATAATTTGGTTAATGCCTTTGCTCGTGCAAAATTGTTTAGCTGTGTCGAGTTCCCTGCGCGGTACGAAACAACTTGCCGCCGTCAACGCCAAAACTTTATCGCCTAACACGTCATGCGCGACCTTTAATAAAAAAGTTGAGTCGACGCCGCCCGAATACGCTACCGCCACACTTCCCAGCCCGCGCAGATATTTTTTCAAGCTTTCCAATTTATTCATGTCGAAGCCCGCCTTTACAAAATTTTTTCTTTCCATTAAACTTACGGCGTTATTTTATCACGGAGGAGAGATTATGGACACAGTTACAATAATCGTTCCCTGCTACAACGAAGAAGAAGTCATCGACTTATTTTATCCGACGGTGCAAGCTCACGTTGAAAAGATTCCCGACTGCCGCTTTGATTATGTCTTCGTCAATGACGGCAGCCGCGATAGAACTTTGGATAAGCTAAGGGAACTCTCCGCCGCTCATGACGACGTGACTTATATAAGCTTGTCTAGGAACTTCGGTAAAGAATCGGCGATGATGGCGGGCATTGACTACGCCGCAGGCGATGCCGTGATTATCATGGACGCCGACCTTCAACACCCGCCGAGCGCAATCGCCGACATGATTAAATATTGGCGCGATGGTTATGATGACGTTTGCGGCAAGCGCGTCGACCGTGCGGGCGAAACGTGGCTCAAGCGGAGTTGCGCGAATCTTTTCTACGCGGTGATGAAGAAGTTCAGCACGTCATACGAAATGCAACGCGACGTTGGCGACTTCCGATTACTTGACCGACGTTGCATTGAAGCGTTAAAGCTCATGCGCGAGAATCAACGGTTCACTAAGGGCTTGTTCACGTGGGTTGGCTATCGCAAGAAAGAAATTCCCTTTGAAGTTCAGCCGCGAGCCGCCGGCACGACGACTTGGAATTACCTCGCGCTGTTCAATTTGGCGATGAAGGGGATGACATCATTCACGACCGCGCCGCTTAGATTGATGACGTTCTTGGGAATGATAATTTCATTCGGGGCAATGGCTTACATGCTGTTTGTCTTTACAATGGCGATTTTATACGGCGACCCCGTGGCGGGCTATCCGACGTTGATGACGGTGATGCTTTTCCTCGGCGGCATACAAATTTTATCGCTGGGGATTATCGGCGAGTACTTAGCGCAAATCTTCCACGAGAGCAAACGACGACCAATTTATCTTGTCGATGAGATTGACGGAAAGCGAATGATTTACACGCCGCAATTCGTTGCGACTGAAATAAATGCAAAACCTAAAAAGGAGTTTGATTCATGATGTTTAACATTTTGGCGGCAGACGGCATTGCCAACGAAGGTATCGACTTACTTAAGAAAGATTTCTCCGTCGAAGTTCGCGATAAAATTTCGCACGAAGAACTTTTGGAGATTATCCCGAAGTTCGATGCGTTGATTGTTCGTTCTGCGTCCAAAGTTACGGCTGATGTTCTCGAACGCGCAACCAATCTTAAAATCATCGGGCGTGCTGGTGTTGGCGTAGATAATATCGACGTGCAGGCGGCGACCACACGCGGGATTATCGTCATAAACTCTCCCGACGGCAATACGATAGCCGCCACCGAACATACCTTTGCTATGATGCTTGCTGTCAGCCGCAACATTCCGCAAGCCAATCAGACAATGCATAGCGGCGGTTGGGATAGAAAAAAATTCGTCGGCGTCGAACTCAGGAATAAAACGCTCGGCATTATCGGCTTGGGCAAAATCGGCGCGGGCGTCGCTAAGCGTGCGCAGTCCTTCGACATGAACGTTATCGCTTATGACCCGTTCGTCAGCGCGGAGCGTGCAAAGAATTTAGGCGTCACTCTCCTTGAACTCGAAGAACTCTTCAAAACCGCCGACTTTATTACGGTTCACATGCCGTTGACGAATTCTACGCGCAATATGATTTCGCTTGAGCAGATGAAGACGATGAAACCGTCCGTCCGCTTGATTAACTGTGCACGCGGCGGAATCATCAATGAACGTGACCTCGCAACCGCCTTGACGGAAAAAATCATCGCGGGCGCGGCTATCGACGTTTACGAAAGCGAACCGCTTGCCGAAGACTCGCCGCTTAGAACTCTTCCGAATATAATTTTGACGCCGCACCTCGGAGCCTCGACCGTCGAAGCTCAAATCGGCGTATCTGTCGACGTTGCTAAAGGAATTATTGACGCGCTGAACAATCGCCCCGTCGCGACTGCCGTCAACCTTCCGCACATTCCAAGTCACGTCCTCGAAAAGCTCGCGCCTTTCCTCGACCTCGCCGAACGCTTAGGCAGAACTATTACCGGCATGAGCAAAGACCCAATCTCAAGCGTTCAAGTCAAAGTCAACGGGAAGATTGCCGACACGAACTCAAGCCTTATATCGACCGCCGTGCTTAAAGGCATGTTGAGTGCCGCGCTTGATACCAACGTCAACCTTGTCAACGCGAACCTTTTAGCGGCGGAACGTGGCATTCATCTTTCCGAAATTAAATCTAGCATTGCCCGCGACTTTGCTAACCTCGTGACGGTTTCGGCTAACGGCAACATCGTAACTGGTACGCTCTTCGGCAATGAAGGACGAATCGTTGAGATAAATAATTTCCGCGTCGACGTTGACCCGCACGCCCGAATTCTAATCTGCCCGCACATTAACCGCCCCGGCGTCATCGGCTCCGTCGGCAATCTTCTTGCTAAGCACGGAATAAATATTTCGGGCATGAACGTTGGCAAGACGGCTATCGAAGGTACAAGCCTAATGGTTTTGACTGTCGATAATCCGATGCCTCAACACGTCCTTAACGAAATGAAAGCCCTTGAACCGATTTTCGACGTGACGCCCGTCGCTTACGATGTTTAAGAAAAAATTTCTAATCGGCTTCGGGATTGTCTCGTTGGCTACGCTCGCCATATTATTTTTAATCGGGCTCGCTGAAGACGATACGCCCGCATTGCCGCCGCCGTCGCCGCCCGTCAAGAAAATCAGCGTGTATCTTTCGGGGCAAGTTAAAAATATTTCCGTCGTCGAACTCGAAGACAACGGAAACTTGCGCCTCGTCGACGCGGTAAACAAGGCGGGAGGCTTAACTAATCTGGCTGACACTGCCGCCATAAACATGGCTGAACCTCTAACCGACGGGCAACACATTCACATTCCCACCAAAGAAATTTCGTTGCAAGCTCAAAGCGTTTCCGCGCCGACTTCAAGCGACCTCGTAAACATAAACACCGCCGACGCTGAACGCCTTGCCACGCTTAAAGGTATCGGACCTGCGCTTGCGCAAAGGATTATCGACCACCGCGAACAAAATGGCGCGTTTAAATCAATCGATGAGATTAAAAACGTTCGCGGCATTGGTCAAAAGAAGTTCGACGCCTTCAAAGATAAAATCACGACTTAAACAAACAAAAGCCCTCCGACATCATCGCCGAAGGGTTTTTTGTTTAAGTGCTACGCGCTACCGCAAGCAGACGTTAAAAAGTCTTTCGGCAGGAAAATTCAAGCTTGCGGATAATTTTTCAACGCGGAAGGTGATTTCTTATGCAAAGTTCAACGTTGCAATGGTTTCCGGGTCACATGCGCAAGGCTCAACGTCTTATCGAAGAAAATTTAAAGCTCGTCGACATCGTTATCGAACTTCTCGACGCTCGAATTCCTTTAAGCAGTCAAAACCCCATGCTCCGAGAGATTATTCAAGATAAACCGCGCTTAATTGTGCTAGGTAAAGCTGACCTTGCCGCCAACGTCGACGCTTGGTTAAAAAAATTCCGCGAAGAAACTCCCGCAGTTGCCGTCGACGCCGTTAAAGGCACGGGCATTAAGCAACTTGTCACGTTAGCTAAGTCGCTCGCCGAATCAAAGACGCATAAACTGACTAAGCACGGTGCAAAACCTCGTTCGGCTCGCGTAATGATTGTTGGAATACCGAACGTCGGCAAATCGTCGCTGATTAATAAGCTCGCGGGCATGAATCATACTAAGATTGAGAATCGCCCCGGCGTCACACGCGCTAAACAGTGGATTAAAATCGCTGACGGGCTTGACCTCCTCGACACGCCGGGCATTTTATATCCAAAGTTCGATGATGCTGACGTTGCGTTGAAACTCTCATGGACTTACGCTATCAGCGATGAGATTCACGACTTGGAGCCGACTGTCTGCAAACTTTTGGAGACGCTCGCCGAAAAATTCCCCGCAGGTTTAGTCGAACGCTATAAAATCCAAGCCTCGACCGACTCGCACGAATTCTTGAATCAAATCGGACTGAAACGCGGCTGTATAAAAAAAGGTGGCGTCATCGATACCGATAAAGTTATTCGTTTGGTGCTCAACGAGTTTCGCGAAGGTAAATTGGGGCGCGTTACTCTCGATGAACTTTAAATAAATGAAAGCCCTTCGACGCTCGCCGAAGGGCTTTCTTATTTCCGCGATGATTCGTGCCTTATCGTTTTAGTTTATGCTTTGTTAAACGCGGTGGAAGGTTGCTTGCAACGCGGACAAATAGCGGGCGGCTCGTCGCCGAAGTGTTCATAGCCGCAGATGGAGCAAATCCATTTCGTGCCAGTCGCCTTAGGTTCTTCCGCTTTGCTATCGTCGGCAACGGGAGCTTCCTCAACGTCGGGGAGGCTCATAATTTTTTGCGCGTCAAGATTTTCATAGCCAAGCGGCGTGTGCGTCGACAAGTAAA
>CAMNLS010000087.1 GCA_946543495.1 uncultured Selenomonadales bacterium
GCATTGCCGCCACGCACGCCGCGCAGATTTTTTTTATCATTAGAAAGCCTCCTCCATGTCTTTAACGCCTTTTAAAACTTTGGCGTGCCCCAAAAATCCGAAATGCTTATAGTCATTATCGGCATAAGCTAAGTCGCCGAAGCCGCGCATATCGTCTTTAGAAATCCTAACGTCGCCCGTCGCGATAACTTTTTTCTCGGCTGTGAACCACTCGACTTTATCGCCTTTGAGTTTTGCGCCGTCGCTATTTTTAATCTTAACATTGCCCGACGCGCTAACTAATTCTTGCTTAGCAAACCATTCAAGCTCGTCGCTTAGGAGTTGTGCTCCCTCGCTGTTCGTGACGTTGACATTGCCCGACGCGCTGGCTAATTCTTGTTCGGCAATCCATTCGAGTTCATCGCTTAGGAGTTGTTCGCCTTTGCTGTTCGTGACGACCACATCGCCTTTAACCAAAATATTTTTCTTGATTTGATCGTAACTGCCTTTAACCGCCGTCAGCTCCCAAATCTTTACGTCTTCGCCGTCATACTGATAAAATTTCCCCTTCACGCCATCAATCTCAACGTTCTGCGTGATAGTGTCGATACGCATCTTGTCGCACGTCAGCTCCCAAAGTAATTTGCCGTCTTGCTCTTCGGTTATGGTGTTGCCTTCGTATTCAATGACGGTCGGCGGCTCAAATTTTTCTATCGGCGGAGGCTCGGTCGGCGTCGTTCGGACTGCCCACACCACTACGCACACAAAAAAAATTATAACCGTTGCTACCAAAATTTTATTCCGTGTGCTCATTGACTTTCCTCCGATGATTTCTTTCTAACTTTAACCGTGTGATGCTTATTAGTCTTTTGCATTTCGGGCGGCGTGTTCCAACGTTTCTGAAACCAAAGCCACTGCGTCGGGTTCTCGCGTATGACTTGCTCTAAAATTTTCGTCATCTTCTCTGTGAAGTGCAAAAGGTCTGCGTCGGTGTCGCCGGTGTCCTCGAAGTGCATGACTTCGCCGATTTTAACGAGGTGTCGCCCGTCCTCCTTGCGTATGATAAACGCGGGCACAACAGGCGCATTGAATCGCCTTGCGAAGACCGCTGGTCCCATTGGCGTTGAGGCTGTCTTACCTAAAAAGTTTATAAAGGCTCCGCCAGGTCCGGCGTCCTGGTCAGCAAGGAAACCTAATATCTTTCCGTCCTTTAAAGCTCGTCCCGCCGCTCGCAGCTCATTAGTTCCGCGATTGAATATCTCAACGTGAATCGTCGCCCTTAAGTCGTCAAGCACTCGTGAATATTCCGCGTTAGGTTGAAGCTTGGCTATTGCCGTCACGGGCAGTCCGTTTAGCGTGAATGACGCGCTGAGCCATTCCCACGTGCCGATATGCCCCGTCAATACAACGACGCCATGACCTTCCGCCAAAGCCGCCTTCATTCGTTCGAGGTGGTCAATTTCTATGAACTGCGATAAATTTTTTTCGTTGAGGTTGGGCATGTAGAGAATGTCGAGCATGTTGCGAGCTAAGTTTATGAACGACTTCTTGACGAGTTTCCTTGCCTCCGCCTCTGAAACGTTCAGCGCGGGTATCATCTGCGCGACTGCCCGCTCCCGCTGTTTTTTGATAAGCAGGTAATACAAATGACCGAACACCCACCCCAAAGCCAACAGCACATCATAGGGCAGGAGCCGAATTATTCTGCTCATCATCATCAGCGTTTTATAAAGCATGTTTTCCTCCGTTGTTCTATTGATTGAGCGCAGTCAATTCTTTGTCATCGAATTCGGGCGCGCTGTAGCGTTCGATAATCGCTTGCCAAAATCCTTTCGACTTCAAAATAAATTCTATAATCTCTCGGACTGCACCGCGCCCGCCGAAATTATTTGCAACGTAATGCGCCCGCTCGATAACCTCAGCTGAAGCATCGCCGACCGCCGCACGAAAGCCCACTTGCACGAAGACAGGCAAATCAATCACGTCGTCAGCAACGTAGCAAATTTCATCGTCAGTCAAGTTGAACTGCGCCTTGATTTTTTTGTAAGCGTCGCGCTTGTTCATCTGCCCTTGCATGACGGCGGAAATCTTCAGCTCGTTAGCGCGGTAAGTTGTCATTGCCGAAGTCCTGCCCGTGATTATCGCCGTCTTAATGCCGCACGAGTGAGCCAGCGTTATTCCGAAACCGTCGCGGCAATGGAAAGACTTAAACAGTTCGCCGCTTGCCCCGTGATAAATTCCGCCGTCAGTCAACACGCCGTCCACGTCGAAGATTATCAGCTTAACGCGTCGCGCTCTGTCGAGGGCGTCGCCTGCAATCTTCATGTCAAACAACTCCTTGCCGCAACAAGTCCGTCAAGTGAATCATGCCGACGGGAAAATTATTTTCGTCAACGACTGGCAAGACTGTAACGGGGCGCGGCTTATGCTTCTCCATAACCGACAACGCCGCCGCCGCTAACTTGTCCGCGCTTATGATAAGCGGCGTCGTGAACATGATGTGTTCAACAGGCTCATCAATGAAGCTACGTTTCTTTTCAAGTGCGCGGCGAATGATTCCGTCAGTGACCAACCCAACGAATTTATTTTGTTCGTCGACGACCGACACCGCGCCCAAACCTTTGGCAGTCATCTCGAAGAGTGCATCCTTAGCCGTAGCACCGACTTTGACAATCGGATTGTCGTCGCCGCTGTGCATAACGTCGCCGACCGTGAGCAAAAGTTTTCTGCCGAGCGCGCCACCGGGGTGGAATAACGCGAAGTCATTCGACGTGAACTTTTTCTCCTCCATTAAAGCCATTGCCAACGCGTCGCCCATTGCAAGAGTCGCAGTCGTCGAGGCAGTCGGGGCTAAGCCCAAAGGACACGCCTCGCGCTCAACGCCAATGTTGATAAAGTAATCGCAATTCTTGCCGAGCGTCGAAGTACGCTTGCCGCTCATGGCGATAATCGCCGCGCCAATCCTGCGCACAACGGGCAAGATGTTGACAATCTCCGAAGACTCGCCGCTATTTGAAATGGCAATAAGTATGTCGCGTTCAGTGAGCATACCCAAATCGCCGTGATAAGCTTCAGCGGGGTGCATGAAGAATGACGGCGTGCCAGTCGAGGCAAGAGTCGCTGCAATCTTTCTGCCGACGTGTCCAGACTTGCCCATACCCGTCACGACGACGCGCCCGCTACAACT
This sequence comes from uncultured Selenomonadales bacterium, assembly GCA_946543495.1. Taxonomy (GTDB): domain Bacteria; phylum Bacillota; class Negativicutes; order Selenomonadales; family Selenomonadaceae; genus Quinella. The sequence continues at coordinate 3,167 of CAMNLS010000087.1, forward strand.
CATAATCCTTTCAACCGCCGCAATAAATTCATCGTCGACGCGAGCAATTAGAGCCTCAATCGCCGCCGCCTCAATCTTTAAAGTTTCAATCGCTTTATCTTTAATCATGTCAACACCTCATGGATTTTCAATGCGTCCGCCAAAAGTTTTTCCAAGTCGTCAAGGGCAATCATGTTCGCGCCGTCCGAAAGACCTTCGGCGGGGTTGTCATGAACTTCCAAGAACAAACCGTCCACGCCGACTGCGCAAGCCGCTTTAACCAACGGGGCGACGAATTCGCGTTGACCGCCCGAACTTGAACCCGCGCCGCCCGGAAGTTGTACGCTGTGAGTGCCGTCGAAAATCACGGGGCAACCGAAGCCGCGCATAATCGGCAAGCCGCGCATGTCAACGACAAGATTATTATAGCCGAAGGACGTTCCGCGCTCGGTGAGCAAAATTTTTTCCGTTTGACTGCGTAACTTCTCGACGACGTTAATCATATCGCTTGCAGAGAGGAATTGAGCCTTCTTGACGTTGACAACTTTGCCAGTCTTGGCGGCGGCAATGAGTAAATCGGTTTGCCTGCACAGGAACGCGGGTATCTGCAAGATGTCAGCGACCTCAGCGACCTGCGCGGCTTGATAACTTTCGTGAATGTCCGTGACAATCGGGACGTTAAGTTCACGTTTAATCGCGTCAAGAATCTTCAAGCCCTCGACGAGACCCGGTCCGCGATAACTTTTTATCGACGAACGATTTGCCTTGTCGAATGACGCCTTGAAGATATACGGCATGTTCAGACGCTCGGCAATCTCTTTGGCACGCCGCCCAATCATCAAGCTACGTTCCAAGCCCTCAAGCACGCAAGGCCCCGCAAGCAAGACCAACTTGCCGCCGCCAATCTCAATGTCTCCAACTTTAACTATGTTCAATTAATTTCCCTCCGATAAATGTTGTTGACTAATTGCAAGTCTTCTTCCGTATCGACGCCAATGAACTGACACGAACTTTTTATCACGCGAATCTTGAAACCGTTCTCCAATGCGCGAAGCTGTTCGAGTGATTCGGCTTGCTCAAGTGGCGTCGAATTCATCTTTGCATAGTCAATCAGGAACTGTCGCCGATAAGCATAAATGCCTATGTGCTTGAAGACGGGCGACTTGCCGGCGTTGCGAGGATAAGGAATCAGCGAGCGCGAGAAATAAAGCGCGTCATTGTTCTTGTCAATGACGACTTTGACATTGTTGGGATTGTTCATCTCGTCGGCGTCAGTTAGTTCAGTGGCAACGGTCGCCATCTGCAAATTTTTATCCTTAACAAATTCCGCGACGAGTTCATCAATCAAGCTCGGCTCGATAAGCGGCTCATCACCCTGCACGTTGACGACGACTTCCACATCAGGAAACTTTTCGGCGACTTCAGCTAGACGGTCAGTGCCCGTCTTATGGTCAGCGCGAGTCATCATCGCCTGCCCGTGATTCTCTTCGACGGCTTGCAAAATTTTTTCATCGTCTGTCGCCACAATGACTTCAGTCACAGACGCGGCACGGCTTGCCCGTTCCCACACCCGACAAATCATCGGCTTGCCGCAAATATCTTTAAGCGGCTTGCCGGGCAGTCGCGTTGACGAGTAGCGCGCAGGTATCACGCATATTGATTTCAATTTCCTAACCTCCTTACATAAAAAAACCTCCTTAAGTCGGAGGCATTTTATCAGAAAAAATTTTTTTACTCAAGTAAAGCCACTCATTGGATGCAACGTCACGTTGACTCAATCAGAAAATGTCGGCAAGGACAATCGTTTGATCTCTGTTCGGACCGACGCTTACGATACCAAGTTTAATGCCTGTGACTTGCGCCATGCGCTCAAGATATTTCTTTGCGTTAAGCGGCAAGTCTTCGTAGCGGTGGACGTTGCTTATATCAGTCTTCCAACCCTCAAAGGTTTCGTAGACAGGCTCAACCTTAGCCAAGACTTTCAAGCTTGCGGGAATCTCGTTGATGACTTCGCCGTCGATTTTGTAAGCCGTGCACATTTTAATTTCGTCGAAGCCGTCGAGAATGTCGAGCCTCGTAACAGCCATGTAATCTGTGCCGCTGAGCTTGCCCGCGTACTTGACAACGCAAGCATCAAGCCAACCGGTTCTGCGCGGACGACCCGTTACCGTTCCGAACTCGTGACCTGCCTCGCGGAGTTTGTCGCCAATGTCGTTAAGCTGTTCAGTTGGGAAAGGACCTTCGCCAACGCGTGTGCAATAAGCCTTGACGACGCCGACGACGCAATCAATCTTCTTCGGCGCGACGCCTGCACCAATACCGACACCGCCGCTTATCGGGTGACTGCTCGTGACGTAAGGATAGGTGCCGTAATCAATATCAAGCATCGTCGCCTGTGCGCCCTCGAACAAAATTTTCTTGCCCGCGTCAATCTCATCATTAAGCAGACAAATCGTATCGCAGACGAACGGGCGAAGCTTATCGGCGTAGCCTTCATACTCACGGATAATTTCTTCGGCGTCAAGCGGCGCATGATTGTAGACCTTCTGCAGGATAAGATTCTTGCCCTCCAGCACGTCGCGAACTCTCTTTGCGAACTCATCACGGTCAATCAAGTCACAGACGCGAATTCCAATCCTGTCCGCCTTATCGATGTAACAAGGACCGATGCCGCGTTTAGTCGTGCCAATTTTATTTGCGCCGCGCTGAGCCTCGCCGAGCTCGTCAATGAGCTTGTGCCACGGCATGACGACATGCGCACGATTAGAAAGACGAATACCCGACGTGTCGACGCCGCGCGCCTTCATGCCGTCAATTTCTTCAAGCAAAGTTTGCGGGTCAACGACGACGCCATTGCCTATAACACAGAGCGTGCCTTTATACAAAATCCCCGACGGCAGAAGACGAAGCTTAT
>CAMNLS010000088.1 GCA_946543495.1 uncultured Selenomonadales bacterium
CTGTGGACAGCAAAATAAAATCTAGACACACGGCAAACGCCATAATGAGGCAAAGTGGAATAAAATATCACTTTTAATAAGTCATTGAGGAATTAACATGAAACAACGACTCGACATTTTATTGACGGAAAAAAATTTATTCGACAGCCGCGTCCGTGCTAAGGCAATGATTATGGCGGGAAAAATCTTAGTCAACGGGCAGAAGGTCGACAAGGCAGGCACGTTAATTCCGATTGACGCGGAGATTAGAATACTCGGTGAAGACTTGCCCTTTGTCAGTCGCGGCGGCTTGAAACTTCAAAAGGCTCTCGACGTGTTCAAGATAGTTTTAAGCGGAAAGATTGCGGCGGACGTGGGCGCGTCGACGGGCGGCTTTACTGATTGTATGTTGCAGCACGGCGCAAAGAAAGTTTACGCGATTGATGTCGGCTATGGTCAGCTTGCTTGGAAACTGCGTAGCAATGTGCGCGTCGTCAACATGGAGCGAACGAACATTCGCAACGTCACGCGGCAAGATATTCTTGACGAGCTTGACTTTGTATCAATCGACGTAGCATTCATATCGCTGGAAAAAGTTTTGCCCGTCGTCTTCGACCTGTTAAAGGATTCAGGCGAAGTCGTCGCGCTGATAAAACCACAATTCGAGGCGGGGCGCGAGCATGTCGGCAAGCGCGGTGTCGTTCGTGATAAAAATATTCATGCGGCGGTTATCGAACGCGTCTTGAACTTTGCAACGGGTTTAGGCTTTGGCGTTCACGGCTTAGACTTTTCACCCGTCAAAGGTCCAGAGGGCAACATAGAATACCTTGCACACTTAGCAAAGACCTCATCGGCGGCGTACGCGGAAATTTTATCGGTTGTTAATCTGGCTCACGAGGAATTGGACTGATGGGGCGGACTATCTTTATAAATCCGAAGCCGTCATGGATGACGGCTTCCGCCGCTTTTTTACGTGATGTAAAAACCGCGGCGAACACCGGCTCCGCTTGTCGTCAACGTCGACGCAGTGGAGGACGAACGCCCCCGCGAGGCGTCCTTTTCTTTTGTTACTTTTCTTTTGGACGCGCAAAAGAAAAGTAGTGGAATACACAACGTGCGCAAGTTAAAATGGTTTATGGAGATCTAAGCTAATGGCTAGACAAAACGTTTTCGGAACGGTGTTCGGAGTCGATGCCGGCATGATGCAACTGGCAGTTATACCGAACATGAGTAAACGGCGAGCAGGCGAGATTGTCGACCGCATTTTTAATTTCTATCACAATAAAGACGTGCGTCTTGTCATGCCCGCGACGGAAGCGCGTCAATTTCGCAAGGAGGAATATGGCTTGCCGTGCGTCGAGCGCGTTCACGTCGATATGGCTTTGAGTATCGGCGGCGATGGAACGTTGCTTGGCGTCTGTCGTAGATTCGGCGGTCAAGGCGTTCCTGTCTGCGGAATCAATCTCGGCACGCTCGGTTTCTTAGCTGACATTGAGCCGCGTGAATTGGAAAGCCGCCTCGCGAAAATTTTAGCGGGACAATATCGCGTTGAGCGTCGATTGTTATTGAGTGGCTACGTTCGCAATGATCTCGGCGAAAAGTTTCTCGGCAACGCAATTAATGATGTCGTCATCACTAAAAGCGGCGTCGCTCGTATGTTGCGGCTTGGGCTTTATATCAATCAAACTCACCTCATGAACTATCAAGCGGACGGTCTGATTGTCTCCAGCCCGACGGGTTCGACGGCTTATTCATTGAGTGCAGGCGGTCCCATTCTCAATCCGACTGTTCGCGCCTTGCTGTTGACGCCGATTTGTCCACATACTTTCCAAATGCGCCCGCTAATCGTCAACGAAGACGACGAAGTCTTGATAAAAATTTCGGCGGTGCAAGATGTTATCGTCACGCTTGACGGGCAAGTAAGTCATAAGATTCAGCCCAATGACGAAGTTGTCATTCGCAAAGCTAAAGAGTCCGCGCAAATCGTTAAGTTCGACGACAAAAACTATTATGACGTACTCAAAGCAAAAATGTGGACTTGAACGGGAGGTCTTAGCACGGAATTTCATTTCGCGGGCTTAGGAACATTAATTAACGTCGCGGGAATTTTAGTAGGCGGATTGCTCGGCTTGTTTGGTGGAAAGCTCTTGACGGAGAATATTCAGCGAACACTGCAGGACGCGTGCGCATTGGCGGTTATCTTTCTCGGCGCGGACGGTGCCTTGAAGAACTTGGACACGATGCTTTTAATCACAAGTCTAATCGGCGGCGGACTTGTCGGCGCGGTCATCGACATTGACGGCAAGTTTGAACGCTTTGGAATTTGGCTACGCAATAAGTCCGGCAATGAAGGCGACAAGAAATTTGTTGACGCGTTTGTAACGGCGTCGCTTACCGTTTGTATTGGGGCAATGGCGGTTATCGGCGCGATTAACGACCGCCTTTTAAACGACCCTACGATTTTAATTGTTAAAGCAACCCTTGACTTGATTATAATTTTAGTGATGACGGCAAGCCTTGGTAAAGGTGCAATCTTTTCTTTCGTGAGCGTTGGAATTTTTCAAGGCGCAATAACTTTTGGTGCGGGATTCTTAGAACCGTTCATGACGAAAGTTGCGCTTTCTAACCTTTCAAGCGTCGGCAACGTTTTAATCTTCGGCGTCGGTATCAATCTGCTTTTTCCAGACAAAAAAATAAGCGTCGCAAATTTTTTGCCCGCGTTGGTCGTCGCTTGCCTATGGAAATAAAAATGTCTAACTGAAGGGAGACAATAAACTATGGCGGTTATTAACTTTTCCCCTGAATTCGATTTGGATTACTACAGAAAATCTTATCCGGAGTTGAATAACTTACCCGATGAGGTTGTGAAGGAACATTACAAAAGATTCGCGGTTGAACAAGGTCATTCAACTTGCTTCTATGATCGTCGCGAGTATCTTCAATTGTTTTTGCAAAATATCATTGATAAAGAACGCTTGAAGGCTTTGGAAATTGGTTGTGGTGGCTCTCCTTTTTTACGCGGCAAAAGAATAAAATATTTTGAAACAGTGCCTGTCGATGATTTGAAAGAGCACTATATTAAAGTTGGAAGAAGTACTGACCACTTTCCGAAAAAATTTGACTTTGTGAGCCCGACAGGAGACCTCGGCATCATCGACGAAACTTTTGACGTTGTTTTAAGTTGTCACGTCATTGAGCATTGCCCCGACTTTATAGAACATCTACAAAACGTCAACAGGCTTCTAAAAAAGGGCGGCTTGTATATTTTGATTGTCCCTGATAAACGTTACTGCTTTGACCATTACAACTCCGATTCAACGCTTACGGAAGTGATTGACGCTTTTGTAAATGAAAGAAAGACTGCGCGCCTTGCCGACGTGATAAGCACAATCTATACACGCACACACAACAGCGCAGTTTTGCATTGGCTTGGCGAACACGGCAAACGCTTTGGCTATCGAACTACGCCGCTTGAGCCCGATGCTAAAGCTAAAGTTATGGGCGAGTATTTCTTCGATGACGGACAAGGCGTAAATCCTGAACAATTCTTGAAACTCATTGAAAAGTATGCCGAATCTCTGGAAAAGGGCGAATACTTAAGCGCGCACAACTGGCGATTTACGCCCGATTCGTTCCGCTACATAGTAGACATGCTGAATAAACTCGGATTTATCAATTTCCCGCTTCACAGACTTTGCCACACAATTTGGCGTCGCCTGGAATTTATTGCCATGTTGGAAAAGGTTTGATAATAAAGCTTGAAGGAATTTTTTCGGCGATAACAAATATTCAACCTTGATTCGGAAGAGTTAAGGTTTTTTTTATGGAGGAATTTCAATGTCGCAGTTTGATAAAAGAAATCTGTCGATGATGATGGACTTCTACGAAATGACGATGGCAAACGGCTACTTTGTCAATGGCGGGAATACTCGCGTAGCGTTCGACGTGTTTTATCGGCGCAACCCCGACGCCGGCGGCTTTGCTATCTTCGCGGGGCTTGAACAGGTTATCGAATACGTGGAGAATATGCAATTCAGCGCGAAGGATATTGACTATCTGCGCGGGCAAAAAATTTTCAATGAAGACTTTCTCGACAGCCTTAAGGATTTTCATTTTCGCGGAGACATTTACGCCTTCCCCGAAGGAACGATTATGTATCCGAACGAACCATTCATGACAATCGTTGCTAACCTGATTGACGCGCAACTTGTCGAAACGGCTATTCTTGCGCAGATTAATCATCAATCGCTTATCGCAACTAAGGCTCGGCGTATCGTTCGGGCGGCTGAAGGGCGTTTCGTCTCGGATTTCGGTGCCAGACGCGCTCACAACATGGACGCCGCGACTTATGGGGCAAGAGCGGCTTATATCGGCGGCGTAAACGGTACGGCGACTGTAAGCGCGGGGCAACTCTTTAACATTCCCGTTAATGGCACGATGGCTCATAGCTGGGTTATGTATTTCCGCAACGAGTTCGAAGCCTTCAAACGTTATGCGGAAGTTTATCCCGATTCAACGACGCTCCTTGTTGACACTTACGACGTTGTTCACAGCGGCATTCCCAACGCAATTCGCGTTGCCAAAGAAGTTCTTGAGCCGCAAGGTAAACGACTACGCGGCGTGCGGATTGATTCGGGCGACTTGGCTTATCTGTCTAAAAAGATTCGCAAGATGCTCGACGACGCCGACTTGAATGACTGCAAGATTATCGCTTCCAACAGTCTCGACGAGTTCACGATAACTTCGCTGATAAATCAAGGTGCGGCGATTGATTCATTCGGTGTCGGCGAACGTTTGATAACTGCCAAGTCAGAACCTGTGTTCGGCGCGGTGTATAAGATTGTAGCTGTCGAAGAGGGCGGACAATTCATACCGCGAATCAAAGTAAGTGAGAACGTCGAGAAGATAACTAATCCCGGCTTGAAGGATATTTACCGCGTCTACAACGAGGCGGGGCACGCCGTCGCAGATTTAATCGCGCTGTTCAACGAGCCTGTTGACTTGGCGAAATCTTTCCGTTACGTCGACCCCGTTAAGCCGTGGAAGAATCGCCGCTTTGAAAACTTCACGGCTAAGAAGTTGTCGCGGCTCTACGTCAAGGACGGTCGTCGCGTTGAAACTCTGCCGACGCTTAACGAAGTCCGCGACTATGTTAAGCATCAACTAGCCCACGAGATTTGGCAGGAGGAACAACGCTTTGAGAATCCACACCGCCACTACTTGGACATGACGCCCGATTACTACGATATGAAGATGAGCTTGCTTCATAAGACACGTTCAAACATGGACAGCTAAAAAGTATATTCGGAACGAAAAAAGCAGCCTCCAATGTGAGACCGCTTTTTTTATAACCAATGTTCTTTCTTCGTTAAAGCCAAGTTGCAACGTCTAGCGCATGATAAGTAATGATAACGTCCGCGCCCGCACGTTTCATAGCCGTTAAGTTCTCAATGACGATGCGGCGTTCATCAATCCAACCGTTAGCGGCGGCGGCTTTGACCATAGCATATTCACCGCTGACATTGTAGACGGCAACGGGGCGATTAATCCGTTCGCGGACTTTGCTAACGATGTCAAGGTAAGCAAGCGCAGGTTTCACCATGATAATATCTGCGCCCTCAGCCAAATCAAATTCGACTTCCTTGAGAGCCTCGCGGCTGTTAGCGAAATCCATTTGATATTGTTTCCTGTCTCCGAATTGCGGCGCAGAGTCGGCGGCGTCGCGGAAAGGTCCGTAGTAAGCTGAAGCATACTTAACGGCGTAGCTCATGATTGACACGTTGATAAAATTATTTTCGTCGAGGGCGTCGCGAATCGCGGCAATTCTACCGTCCATCATATCCGACGGCGCAACAATGTCTGCACCTGCCGCCGCTTGACTGACTGCGACTTTCTGCAAAAGTTTCAAGGTCTCATCGTTATCGACGTAATGCCCGCAGAGCTTGCCGCAATGCCCGTGACTTGTGTATTGGCAAAGACACACATCGCCGACGATAACGAGTTCGGGCACGGCTTTTTTTATGGCGGCGATTGCGCGTTGCACGGGGCTATTCATATCCCACGCGGAAGAGCCGA
>CAMNLS010000089.1 GCA_946543495.1 uncultured Selenomonadales bacterium
ATTTCGAGCTGGGACTCAATAACATGTTGCCCTATATGCCAAAGATGGTAAACGCGTTCGCCAATAGCCCAATACGCTTAGAACAAATCATGGCGACGACTAAGATGATTGCGCGCATGAAGTCTTTGCCCGAAATGAAATCTCTTTTGGAACGCGTGGACGACAAAGAGTTTTATTCAACGGTAAAGTTCCGCGCAGACCAACTGTTGAACGCTTACTTCTTTCCGGAAGTGGCAATGTACTTTAAGAACCCCGCGAGTATATTGGACAGCTTCTTTGTTCGTGATGACTGCTTCCGCGTGCGTATCGACGACGTGCAACACACTATATCAGGCTATCTTGCCTACGCCGCGTATCTTAAGGGCGAGAGCATTGAGATAAATTCTTTCAGCTTTGATGAGACTGCTAAAGACGTTCAGCCCGTCGAAGACGTTCAGCCCGTCGAAGACGTTCAGCCCGTCGAAGACATTAAGCAACCCGCTGAAGTCGTTCAGCCCGTCGAAGACATTAAGCAACCCGCTGAAGACGTTCAGCAACCTGCTAAAGGGATAGATAGACGAGTAATTCAAATGGGCTCCGTGCGCATAACAATCGAGGCAGAACAGACTAAGCCCGAACGCTCGCAAGCCGTCGCAACAGATAATCCGCTTTTGCAAGTCGGCATCATGAAGAAGGGCAATAAAAACTTTTGGGAGCTGTCCAATCCGCGTTACCCAATGTTCTGCATGGCTAAGCATTTCAATATCGAATTGCTACTCTTTGAGCCGGAAGACATTGACTTTAAAAATAATACGGTCAAGGCTCTCACGCTCGAAAACAATTCCAAAGTTCATAAAGTCGCGCCGCTGCCCCGAATCATTGACAACGACATAAATTATTTACGTGGCGATACTGCTTACATTATGGAGCAACTTAAAAAGTACAGTTACCTACTTCGTCCCGTGAGTGGCATTAAAAAGCAAGCCTTCTATGATAAGCTGTCAAAGGACGAATTCTTCAAAGACTTTTTAATTGAAACACACACCGTCAGCGAATTCAGTCAACTCTTGTCGTTGCTTGATAAGTATAATGATGACGTTCTCTTGAAGTCGACGAACAGCACTGGCTTGGCAAGAATAAATTTCGATAACGGAAAGTATGTTGCAACCTTCGGTAACGAGACAATTATTCTAAAAAGCGTTAACAGCCTGTTAAAGTTTTACGAAGAGAACTTCAGCCAGAAGAACTATTTCGTGCAACCCTATTACATTTCGCGGACTCGGCAAGGCAATCCCTTCACAATAAGACTTCATACACGGCGCGGCGCAGAGGGCAAGATTAAAGTTTTCCCTTACCCGCAAATCGGCAATCAAAAAGACATAATTCCCGTAGCAAGTTACACCATGGACTTTGAAGAATTCCTCAAGGCGGAGTTCGGCAAGGCGTGGAAGACGCTTTACGATAAGTTACTTGATTTGGGATACAGCTTCCCCGACTATTATCAATCGTTCCTTTCGGATGCTGTCTTTGACTTGGGACTTGACGTTTGCATTCAAAAGCACGGCGCAGATTATGACTTAAAAATCCTTGAAACTTACATGCAACCCGGCTTTGCTAATATTCGTAATGAAGTCGCCGTCACGAACCTTGAATACTATCAATACATTGACGCCAAACTAAAAGACGGTTCGATTAAGTAAGGCTTTACGCAAAAAAAATTATCCCCCGTAGCGTGGGGGATTTTTTTGTTTGATGTTCGTTAAAAAGAGGTGCCAACCGAGAAATGGAAACGACCGCCTTGCGAGCCGCGTCCGTAATCCAGGCGCAATGGTCCCATCGGAGTATTCAACGCAACGCCGAATCCAACACTGCCTTTTAAGTTCTTAGGTCTGAAGCCGGTATCCCATACGCCGCCAAAGTCCGTGAAGAGTGCGCCTTGAATTTTTTTATAAAGCGGGAAGCGATATTCAATCGAACCCAGAATCATTCTATCGCCGCGAAATTGGTCATCACGATAGCCGCGCAAAGTGCCTTGTCCACCTATCCTGAATTGGTTAAACTCAGTCATATCGCCATGCCCGAAACCATACATTCCACGGAATGCCCAAACTTGATTGTGGTCGCCCGCAACTCGATAGTGCTGATGTTCAATCGATAACTTCTGATAGTCGAAGTCGCCGCCCCAAAGACCGCCTGCCTCTAAAGAGAGATTAACTTTGTTGCCCGTCGTCGGGGAATAGATATTGTCGCGGGTGTCGGTGACGTGTTCCAAGATGACACTGCGCGTCAAGCCGAAATTTTTACGACGCCAATCAGCGTAGTCGCTTCCGTCTCTGCGTCCCACGTTACCGCTTGAAACGTGACGAACGTATTTATCTTTGCGGCTACGGAACGTCAAGAAGTTTGTTGAATACTCGCTGACGGGACGGCTCAACGTGAATTCGCCGCCCGAATATTTGCGCATGTATTCTTCTTTGAAGTGTCCGCGCGTGTCGTAGTCGTTATAAGCGTAGGTGCGATTATAAAGCTGAATGCGCCACGCGGTCTCATGACGGTCAATCCACGGGTGACGGAAGGTGAAGTTATAGCCGTGAGCGTCTGTCTCGTCGCCGCTTTTCTCATACATAATTGCAATCGAATCGCCGCGCCCGCGGAAGTTCGTATCGCTTACGCTGACCATACCGATGATACCATCTGAAGTTGAGTAGCCTGCGCCGATGCCGAATGTACCCGTGCGTTTTTCTTTGACGTTGACTTCCATGATAATCGCATTAGGTTCGACGCCGGGATTCATCTTGATATTAACGTCCTCGAAGAAGCCAAGATTATAAACGCGTTGCATGCTACGCCGCGCCAGCTTAGCATTAAACGGAGTGCCGACCTCTTGACGCATCTCGCGAAGGATAACTTTATCTTTAGTCTTCTTGTTGCCTTTAACGGCGTAGCCTTCCAAAATGCCCTCGTTCATCTTGAGAGTTAAGACTCCGTCGTTGTCGATGTTCATATCGGTTACCTTCATGAGGATAAAGCCTTCGTTGCGATAATCCTCTTGAATCGCCGCAATGTTATCGTGCAGGGTGTTACTGTTGAGAATCTCGCCCCGCTTGATTGTCATGATGTTATCAAGCTCTTCTTTGGTATAAAGCGTGTTGCCCACGTAAACAACGTCTTTAAGGATAGGATTTTCCAGCACGTGGAAGGTAATAACGATGCCTTCGGGTATTTCCTCGAACGTTTGATAAGCCTCGTAGAAATAGCCCGTGTTAATTAATGCTTTCCTGTCTCGAAGAGCCGCCGCGCCGCTGAACGTATCGCCGACATGTTCAAGCACAGCAACTTTTACTGTGGGGAGCGTCGCTTCACTTGCGCCGTCGAACTCAATATCGACAATCGTCTTGCCCTCGAATTGTTTATAGTATTCCAAAATTTGCGTCTCGACTTGTGAACGATAAGGTTCGATTGGTTGCGTATCCTCTGCGGGCTGTTTCGTTGGCTGTGAAGTCTCTGTGGGCTGTTCGGTCGGCTGTGAAGCCTGCGCGGGCTGTTCGGTTGGCTGTGAAGTCTCTGTGGGCTGTTGTTTAAGTACGGATTGTTCAGGGTCAACTACTTCGACTTCGGTGGTATTGTCGGCAGGTTTAAATGGTTCGCTGACTTCGGGAGCTGCCTCGCCCGTTGCGGACAAAAGCATTAATGCTGCCAACAACGCGGCTCGTTTCCTTCGTAAAAACTTTTTGGCTTTCAAAAACGAATCGCCTCCTATTAAAATTTATAACGGGCTTCAATGCTGAAGATATAATCCTTACCCTCGCGCTCAATCATCAAGCCTAGGTTGTCGTTGAAGTCGTATTGAATACCGTATCGATTAACCTTGTGACTGCCGAAGCCGCGAGTATAACGAATCATAAATTTATCGGTAACGTATTTGCCGATTTTAACGTTGTAGTCTTTGTTATCGTTACTGCCCTGCTCGGCGGGATTGTGCCGCTCGAACATGGAGCCAGAACCCCTCGACACTGATAGCTGGTCAATGCCTAGCGTCCGTTTCAAAGCCTCTTCAATATCGCCGAGAATCGTTATCTGCAAGCCGATAGCTAATGCATCTGCCGTCGTTAAGTTATTCTCGCCGCCCTTTGAATAAGCCTCGCGCAGAGTGAGCAACTTGATAATTTCCTCTTGAGTCATCTCCGGACTTGCTGTCAGTCTTGGTTGCATATCCTTGTTCGGCAGACCGTCCACACTCAAGAAAATTTTTGTGTCAGCAATTTTTGTATCGGCAAATAAATGAACCGTCGGTAAGAACGATTCAACTTGATTGAATTGAAGTTCGCCTTCACGAATATTAAACACTGATTCCAAATAAGTCAAGGTACCGCCGCGCTTAACAGTGATTGTTCCTGAAGTTTTTGGATGAGTCGTTGTGCCTTGGAAGTTGGCATTGCCGATAAGGTGAGTGTTTACCTTCAACCCGTAAAGGCTCGGCACATACAAATGAACTTTTTCGCCGAGATTCAAAGCCACGTCCAGAATAACATCGGGCAAGGGCGAATCATCATCGGGGATATCTGGAATGCCCACGCGACACTTATCAAGATTAATAACGCCCGTGACCTTCGGCAACATCTGACGGAAGCGAGTACCTTCGCTTAAATTAAATTTCGCGTTGAAGATTCCGTCATAAAGGTCGCTGTCGAGGTTGAGATTGTCCGCCACGAGGTCGAAATTATAATTCGTGAACGTCAAGCCGGGGAAGCTGAATCCGCCCGTCAACGTCAAGGCACCGCCGCCAATGTTGCTTGTGAAAGTTTCTATGTCGAATCGCTCGCCCTTAAACGCCGTCGAAATGTTTATGTGCTCAATCAAGGTCTTCATGCCCTTAATCTTTACAGAGCCTTCATTCAAAGAAATTTTCCCGTTGATTTGAGGATGCGCCGCTGTTCCTGTGATTTTAACCGCGCCTTGCAACTCACCAACGCCCCACGCAACTTGCTTGCTCATGACTGGCAATAAACTCAAGTCCGCGCCGTCGAGTGATACGGTTAAGTTCAGTTGCTCATCGTCGGGAAGATTTTCCTTAGTCTTGGCAAGCAGGGCTTTAAGCGGAATGAAACCCGTTGCCCGTGCGCCGTAAGTCTTTCCGGCAAGTTCGCGCTTAACGCTGAGCTCTTCGACGTTGACGAGGCTGCCTTTTAACGAGAATTGTCCTTGCAAAAGGTCGAAGGTCGAACCCTTAATGCCGCCCGTCGCCGTCAAGCGCATTTCGCCCAAAGGATTATCAACTGTGCCGCCGAGTTTCGCAATTATATTCGACGTGCCAACCATTTCAACATCATAGCCCGCCGCCGCGCTGAACATTCCTAACGGCAGTTCCTTAGTCGTCAATGTCAAGTCAAGTGGTCCGTTGAGATTCGCCGAGCCGAGCAATTTAAATTCGCCCTTGTCGCCCTGTTTGCCTTCAAGCTGGTTAACATAAATGACGTTATTGACGAAGCGAAGGTCAACATTTATATCGTGAATGTCGTAGCCCGCAAGCGTCCCGCGTGAAATGTCGCCCGTCAACGAGCCTTGCGGTTTTCTAAGGGTGCCACTGATTAAAATCTTGCTGTTCAATGCGCCGTCAATTATATTGTTCTCTTGATTGAATATAGTAAACAAGTTGGCGATACTGGAGTTAATAACGTCCGCCTCGCCGCTCATCATCTCGCTATCTAAGTTCATGCTGACTTGCACCTGACAAATTGCCTCACCGTCGTTGAAGCGGAAGTCCTCAAGATAAACATTCGAGCCATTCGAGGAAAGGTGCCCGTAAACGTTCGTGAGTGATACGCCGTTCAAAAAGATTTCGTCCGCTTTGAGTTCGCCGTCAAAGATCGGAGTATCGGGCGTGCCCTTGATGACTCCTTCAAACGTTGTGTGACCTTCGGCGATGTATTGTTCCGGAAGTTTGCTCCTAAAGCGTTCCAAAGGAATATCTTTGCCTTGAACGACAAAATCCATAACTTGCGTCGTCTTATTAATCGTGCCGTTCAAAA
>CAMNLS010000090.1 GCA_946543495.1 uncultured Selenomonadales bacterium
TCAAAATCTGCCGTAGGCAACTACGTATCGGTTCGAGTCCGATCTTCGGCACCATCGTACCTAAATTAGAGGTACGCGGATTGAAACGGCACCAAATCGTACATAAAGTACGCGGATTGAAATAAACGGCACCAAATCGAAAAAATAAAAAATCCCTTCCAATCACGGAGGGGATTTTTCTTTGTAAATTTAGTTGCGTGTGAACTTTTGCCCAATTTCAAGCTTAAGTCGTTGAGCTTCGCCGCTGGGAAGTTCCAAAGCCGCCCAAGCTCCTAAGCAAACACTCATTCCAATCCACGGAGATACATCGCGAGCAATTTTTTTTATGCAAAAGTCTTTATCGAGGTAAATTACGTCGATAGCAAAGCGCATGAACAGCATATGAATACTATTGCACGGGGCAAGAAGCAATCCGCGCCCTTTTTCAAGCTTTTTTCTGCCCATCAGCCCGCGCAGACGACTAAAAAAGGTTTTTGCAATCTCAATTTCGAGTTCGGAGCCGTTTATAAGAAATTTTTCCATGCAAATCACCTTGAGAGCCTCGCCAGAGCGAAAAACGCAATTCCAATCGCCAGCATGATAAAAATAATCGGGAGTGCGACAAAAAACATCAGCGCGGCGAGTGCAAAGCCGATTAACACAGCGGCGACTTGAGCAAGACGATTTCCATTGAGCAAAGCCCGAATAAACGAGAGAATTGCCCGCGTAAAGATATTTGAACCGCCGAAGCTGACATAAGTCCCGCGTGGAGTGTAATATTTGCGTTTTTGACTGAAATTTTCTTCCGAACGTTCATTATTTGAGTTTGCGTCAATCGTCACGCCGTTAAAGAAAGTTTTTTCCGTGCGAGTCATCTCGCGGACGTTGCCATCCTCATCTGCCATTTGAATCACGCTCCTAAAAATTTTTTTATGCCCTCTTGCAAGGAGATCTTCGGCGTCCAACCTGGCAAGAGTTTATAAGACTTCCAAGGCACCATAACTTCACGCGCCCGATAAGGTCTGCCGCCCCACTCGATAGAAAGTTTCTTGCCCGCCACACTCTCAAAGATTTTCACGACCTCGCGCAGAGGAATTGGTTTCGTCGACGAGACGCCGTAAGTATCGCAGTAATCGTACTTGCACGCCGCAAGCAATTTCCCAGCTGCAACGAACGCCTCAACCACGTCGTCGACATAAACAAGATCCATCAGTTGCCCGCCCGGCGACATTTTAAGCGTCTCGCCCGACTCGGAAATTTTTTTCAGCAAGCCGAGAATCTTTCCGCGCTTATCATCAGCTCCGTAAGTGTCGAACAGGTGGAGCGCAATACATTTCAAGTTGCGTGCCTCGGCGTAGTATTTGATTATGCCCTCGAAGCATTCTTTAGTTGCTGCATAGAGATTGACGGGGCTGTACTCGGCGTCGTCGTAGTGTTGAGTAAAGGTGCCGACGTTTATAAAATTGTAGACGTTGTTGGCGACCATAGCATCAAGAAGTTCCGTGCCAAAGGTTATATTGCTCTGAATCAAATCTTGAATATCCTCGAAGCGGTGCGCGTTCATAAAATTAGTTGCCAAATGATAAACCACGTCGGGGCGTCGGTCGTCAACGCAAAGGTCGGTTATGATGTCAAGGACAGTATTATCTTTGTCGTAGGTTAGAAACTTTACATTGCGGCGAAGGTTTTCGCTAAGCTCGTTAATTTTGGAAGTCGGACGAACAATTGCGTAGACCTCGTGCCCGTCATTAACTAAACGCTCGCCCAAGTGGTGTCCGATAAAGCCCGTGATACCCGTCATTAAAATTTTCATCTCAAGCCCTCCTCAGAACGGCGAATCGAACTCGGTAAGCGTCGGGTGCTTTTGGTCGCGGGCGGAAATAATCGGGGCGTCGCATTGCCAATCGATACCGCACGAACTCCAAAGAATGCCCTTATCGTTTTCCGGCGAATAAACGCTCGTGACGTTGTAAAGCATGATCGCCCGTTCACTCAAAGTCAAGAAGCCGTGCGCAAGTCCTCGCGGGATATAAATCATATTGGCTTTCTCGGCTGACAGTTCAAAGGCGCAATGCTTGCCGAAGGTCGCTGAATTCTTCCGCAGGTCAACGATTACATCTTTAACCGCGCCTTCAATGCAAGTAACAAGCTTAACATGATCTGCGGGCGGCGTCTGGAAGTGCATCCCGCGTAAAACGTTTTTTATCGACGTGGAATAATATTCTTCCTTAAAGTCCGTCGCAAGCCCCAGCTCCGTGAATATGTCCGCATGGAAAATCTTCACGAACGAGCCGCGATTGTCTCCGCGAACGATTGGTTGCAATTCGTATAAACCCTCAAGCGGCGTCGAAATTTTTTCAAACAGAGCACTCATCTTATCGCCTCGTGAATCTTTTCAATCATATAATCAATCTTATTGTCAGTCATGCCGGGATAAACGCCAATCCAAAACGTGTCGTTCATAATCCTATCGGTATTGTCTAAACTGCCGACGATGCGATAACCCATGCCGCTTGCCCGTAATTCGTCAAAGCACGGGTGCTTAATCAAATTGCCCGAAAAGAGCATTCGTGTCTGAATTTTGTTATCCTCCAAGTGCTTGACGATTTGACTGCGGTCGACGCCCGCCTTACACGTTATCAAGAAGCCGAACCAACTCGGACGAGAATTTTCGCAGGGCGTTGGCAGAATCAATTTATCTTGCACGTCGCGTAACCCGTCAAAGAGTCGAGTAAAGTTTTGGCGACGCCGTTCCACAAAGGAAGGCAACTTCTTAAGCTGAGCGCAACCAACAGCCGCTTGCATGTCCGTTATCTTGAGGTTGTAGCCGAAGTGCGAATAAACGTATTTATGATCGTAGCCCTGCGGAAGGTCTCCGCGCTTGCCGTCGAATCGATGACCGCAGAAATTATCTTTGCCGGGCGGACAAATGCAATCGCGTCCCCAGTCACGGAACGAACGAATTAACTTATGGAGCTTTGGATTGTTCGTGTAAACTGCGCCGCCTTCGCCCATAGTCATATGATGAGCCGGATAGAAACTCGAAGTGCCGATGTCGCCGATTGTCCCCGTGAACTTTTCTTGCCCGTCGATTGTGTAAGTCGCGCCGAGTGCGTCGCAGTTGTCCTCGACGAGCCAGAGATTATGACGGTCGCAGAAATCTTTGACGGCTTTTAAGTCGAACGGGTTGCCCAGCGTGTGAGCAATCATAACTGCCTTAGTCTTATCGGAAAGAGCCGCCTCTAACTTTGTCACGTCGATATTGTATTGCGGAATTGTCACATCGACAAAGACGGGCACCGCGCCATATTGAACAATCGGGGCAACGGTCGTAGGGAAGCCCGCCGCAACTGTTATGACCTCGTCGCCGCGTTTGATTTGACGTTCGCCCAAAAGTGGAGAAGTCAAAGCCGAGAACGCAACTAAGTTAGCCGACGAACCCGAATTGACGACCGAACAGAACTTGACGCCCAGATAAGCCGCAAAATTTTTCTCGAACTCGTCAACGTAGCGTCCCGCCGTCAGCCAAAAGTCAAGCGCACTGTCAACAAGATTAGTCATCTCGTCGCCGTCATAAACGCGGGAGGCATAAAGGATTCTGTCGCCTGCTTTGA
This sequence comes from uncultured Selenomonadales bacterium, assembly GCA_946543495.1. Classification (GTDB taxonomy): domain Bacteria; phylum Bacillota; class Negativicutes; order Selenomonadales; family Selenomonadaceae; genus Quinella. The sequence continues at coordinate 3,594 of CAMNLS010000090.1, forward strand.
AAGCTTTCTTCTTGTTGTGGAAGGTGTCGCAGTATTCGCGCACCATGCCCAAGATTTTTTCGCGCATATCAGATTCAGTCATTGCTCGTCCTCCATAAAACTTTTTATCTGCCGTTCCATGCAAACGGAAAGGTTCTCGCCCGCCTGATAAACTTTTGTCCATTCGACGACTTCTTCTATCGCCCGTGCCACATTCCAACGCGGCGACCAATCGAACACGGCTTTTATCTTCGAGCAGTCCAGCTTAAGGAAGTTCGCCTCACGCGGCAAGTTCATCGTCAAGCTTTCCCACGTTAAGCCTTCGCCCCAATGCTCGCAAAAGATTTTAACAAGCTCGCCCGTCGTCACACAGTCGCTTTCGTCCGGTCCGACGTTATAGCAGTCCGCCAAAGTTTTATCAGCGTATTGAGCCTCGGCAATCATCATGTAAGCAAAGAGCGGTTCCAAAACGTGCTGATAAGGTCTGACGGAATTTGGGTTGCGAACTTTGATTTTCTCTTTGGCAAGGGCGGCACGCACGCAATCGGGAACAATCCTAAAGTCCGCGAAGTCGCCGCCGCCTATGACGTTGCCCGCCCGCGCCGTAGAAATCGCCGCCGAAATCTTATCAAAGCTCCGTCGATAACAAGCCGTCACGAGTTCAGCGCAACTTTTGCTGTTCGAGTAAGGGTCAATGCCGTCGAGCGTGTCGAGTTCTCGGTAGCCCCAAGCCCATTCGTTGTTGTGATAAACCTTGTCCGTCGTGACGTTCAGGAAAGATTTAACGCTGTCGCTTTGACGCACGCATTCCAAAATATTTACCGTGCCCATGACGTTTGTCTCGTAAGTCGCAGCAGGATTTTTGTAGCCTTCGAGAACAAGAGGTTGCGCCGCCATATGAATGACAATTTCGGGGCGGCTTGCGTCGAAGGTTTTCTTTAGCGTGTCGAAGTCGCGAACGTCGCCGATTACCGAGTTAATCTTTTTATCGAGGCTAAGTAATTCAAAAAGGCTGGGCGTTGTCGGCGGCTCAAGTGCATAGCCCGTAACCGTCGCGCCAAAACGATTCAGTATAAACGTCAGCCACGCACCTTTAAAGCCGGTATGCCCCGTCACGAAAACTTCTTTGCCACGCCAGAACTTTTTATCAGTCATAAGCTTACCAACCTCAATCCCAAATCTTCCACGGAGCACCCTTTTGCCAAAGCTCCTCCAGTTTAGTTTTATCGCGGAGCGTGTCCATGCACTGCCAAAAGCCCTCGTGCCGATAAGCCATAACCTCACCCGCCGCCGTCAATTTTCTCATTGGCTCTTGCTCAAGCATGAAGTTGCCGTCAAGATAATCGAACACCGCCGCATTCAAGACCATATAGCCTGCGTTAATCCAGCCAACGTCCTCTTTGCTCTTTTCGCGGAAGGCAAGCACTTGATCGCCGTCAAAGTCGATATAACCAAAGCGACTTTCAGGCTTTATGGCTGTTATTGTGCAAATCTTGCCATGTGCCTCGTGGAATTTCAAAAGCTCGTTGATGTTCACGTCCGAGACGCCGTCGCCGTATGTCAAAAAGAAAGTTTCGCCGTGAATATACGGTTGAATCAGCTTTATGCGTTTGCCCGTCAAGCTATCGTAGCCCGTATCTACAACTGTAACTTTCCACGGCTCAGAAAAATTGTTGTGCACGCTAACTCGATTATCTCCCTGGAAATCAAACGTCACGTCGCTGTTATGAAGCGTGTAGTCAGCAAAGAAACTTTTTATGACGTGCTGTTTGTAGCCCGCGCAGATGATGAATTCGTTGTGCCCGAAGTGCGAATACTCCTTCATGATGTGCCAAATTATCGGCTTGCCGCCAATTTCAATCATCGGCTTTGGTATAAGTCGCGATTCCTCACTGATTCGCGTGCCGAAGCCGCCAGCTAAAATTACAACCTTCAAAAACTAATCGCCTCCAGTTTGCTTATATAAAGTGCACGAAACTTTTCAAAAGAACCAAGCCCGTCCCGAATCACACGAACTTTATAACCTATAGCACCCAATTTGTCAAACCAACCGCCCACAATGTCTTTATCGACGTGCACGCCGCCATTAAACAGGAGCGGAGCTAGCAAAATTTTTTCTGCATGTGAGGCTTTCAATCTCTTAGCAACGTCTTCAAAGTTCGGTGTGTCAGTCTCCTCAATAACCCCGATATGAACTCTGTCGCCCGTCAATCGTTGAAGACGTTCATAAATAGGATTGTGTCTGTGCGGCGAGCCGTGCCCGATTAAAATCAAATCCTCATCCGCGTTGCGCTTAAAGCAATCAAGTATCGTCGGCAAGACTTCTTCCAACGAATCACTCATTAGCGGCGGAATTATTTCAACGTCCTCTGCCGCGCAAATTTTTATTTTGTTGTCGAACTCTTCGCCGGGCGTTAAATGCGTTGGTAATAAG
>CAMNLS010000091.1 GCA_946543495.1 uncultured Selenomonadales bacterium
CGGAGCCTCTGCCCAATCAAAGCGGCTGGGATTTGTTGCCGTATATGGTCTTCGTTGAGCAACGATGGCTTGCGATGTGCGCGGAGCTTTGCGGCGTTGAAGTTCACAGCCTATCGGACTTAGCGGAGCTATTCGGCGGCAATCAAAGGACGTTTACACACGTTTGGGGCTATAAGAAGTTCTTCCGCGAGAATAGAGCGGCGGCAGAAAAATTTTGCTACGACTGCGCCAAGAGAATCGCTCACGACTTCCCAGAGTTCCCGCTACAGACAAAAAAAATCGACTGCCTTTGATGACAGCCGGTTTTTTATTGCGTTAATTGTCTACGCGCCTGATGTCCGCGCCGAGACTTACGAGCTTTTGAACGAGATTATCGTAGCCGCGGTCGATGTGATGAATGTAGCCGACTTGCGTTTCACCTTCGGCAACCAACGCCGCTAAGACAATCGCCGCACCTGCGCGGAGGTCGGTCGCCTTAACTTGACAGCCCGTCAACTTTTCTTGCCCTTCGACGACTGAAGTCCGTCCGTCAATTTTAATCTTCGCGCCCATACGCCTGAGCTCATCGACGTGCATAAAGCGATTTTCAAAGACAGTTTCCGTGACGACGCTCGTGCCGCTGGCAATGGTAAGCATCGCCATGAACTGTGCTTGCATGTCGGTCGGGAAGCCGGGATAAGGCAACGTCTTTATGTCGACTGCACGCGGACGCCTGTCGCAGATAACTCTGATTCCGTCCACGTCCTCGATAACTTTGACGCCCGCCTCCTTGAGCTTAGCAATTACGGGTTTAAGGTGTTCGCTAATCGCGTTGGCAATGTAAACGTCGCCCTGCGTCATTGCGGCGGCTATCATGTAAGTTCCCGCCTCGATTCGGTCGGGAATAATCATGTAGTCGTGAGCAATTAATTTCTGTGCGCCTTCGACCTTGATGACGTTCGTACCCGCGCCGCGAATCTTCGCGCCCATGATGTTAAGGTAGTTTGCTAAGTCAACAATCTCCGGCTCCTGCGCGGGGTTCTCGATAACCGTTTGACCTTCAGCCATAGACGCCGCCATTAAAATATTTTCCGTCGCGCCGACTGAAGGGAAGTCAAGATAAATCTGCGCACCCTTCAAGCCGTTGGGGGCAACCGCCTCAATATAGCCATGCCCGATAGAAATTTTCGCGCCGAGTGCCTCGAAGCCTTTAAGGTGTAAGTCAATCGGGCGAGTTCCAATCGCACAGCCGCCCGGCAATGAAATCTTTGCTTTACCCAGTCGAGCTAGGAGCGGTCCCATTATCAGGAACGACGCACGCATTCTCCGAACTAAATCATATGGCGCAGTTATATTTTCAATCGACGTGGCATCAACGTAAAGTTTATGGTTATTGGGCTCATGATTGACCTTAACGCCGAGCGAGCGCAATACTTCGCTGATTGTGCGAACGTCGTCAAGGTTTGGCACTTCGTCCAAGCAAGTTTCTTTATCTTGACCGAGAAGCGTAGCCGCAATGACAGGGAGCACAGCATTTTTCGCCCCGCTGATTTTTACAGTTCCGCTCAATCGTTTGCCGCCTCTTATTACTAATCTTTCCAAAATCTCAATCCTCCTCAGAGGTCAAACTTTCTCGACGCTAAGGGTCGTGCGCATGACGTTATCAATTATGTAGTTCGTGTCAACCTTGCTGTCGGCTTTCTTTGTGGATAAGCCCTCCTTCTTAAGGCGAGCTTGCGCCCGCTTAGCTTGAGCAATTTCTTGACGGATTTGCTTTTCGGTCTTAGGTTCGTTTGAGCCGCCGACTTCCACCACAAGCTGATTGTTCTTGCCGGTCTTGAGGAATTCTTTTATCTTGTCCTCGTAATTCTTATTTGAATCCGCCGTGATGATTCCTGCGTTCGCCATTGCTTGATTGACGGGAACTAACGCGCCGCCGTGAATCTCCAAAGCCAAATTTCCTTGCCGCGCAGTCAAAGGCACGGTATAAGGGACGGTAACTTTTTCAGCGGGCTTGCGATAGGGTTGCAGTTCGACAGTAAGATTAATCGTCTCGCCGGGCTTAACGCGTTTCTTTTCGGGCGTTATAGAGATGATTGACGCCGTGCGCCTTTCCGCCTCAAAAGAAATATTCACGTCAACGCCGAAGATATTTGATTCCTCTTTGGTATTGGAGCATACGAGATTAAGTGCTTGCATAAGTTCAAGGATTGCGACCTGCCCGACGTCCGAGGAGTTATAGAACATATTCTTGCGCTTGAGTTCGCCGTCAGCAACCGCATTGGTCTTGATATTAAAATCAATCTCGACAGTGCTTTCAGCCGTCGAATCAGCCATTTTATTCAGCGCAGTATAAGCCACAGCCGCTCCGAGCTTCGGGATTAAGTTCTCGTTATAAGCAATCGTTGAGTTATAAGTTTCCTCTTTGTCGAGTGTGTTGTCATGAACAGTCACGGTAATTGGCACGACCGCAGGGAACGTTCCGAGTATGCCGGCAATGCCCGACTCTCTATCTTGATTAACGCGCCCGATGATGTTACCAATGCCCGCGAGTTTAACGCCGCTTTCCGTAACACCACTTACCGAGCCGATAACAGACGCATCAGTCATGAAGTAATTAACGTTGCCCGAATGGGTAAATGGATGTCCGAACGCGAGAATACGTTTGCCGTCCACGACAGTAACCGTACCCGTTGCACCGAGCGAAAAATCTCCATAGATAATCGCGACACCCAACGCCGAGCCTGGTTCAAGGGTTGCGCCAAGTTGAATGCCGCGTTCAATTATTGTAGGTGATGATTGCAAATTCAAGCCGAGTTCCTGTTGTAAAAATTTTATACCGCTTGCATCAAAGCCGCTGATATATAAGCTGTTTAATTCTTCAGCTTGCGTAGTATCTTCGATGTCGTCTATAACTTCTTCGGTGTCGTCGGATTTATTCTCCGTCTCCACTTCTTCGGCGTCGTCGGATTTATTCTCCGTCTCCGCGTCTTTAGCTTCATCGGATTTATCTTTTTCCTCCGCCGCGTTGATAGTCTTAAAGTAATTCACTTGCGCTTTGGGGTCGGGCAACGTCCACATTTCCAACATACTTTCAATCGGCGTGATAAGGATTGTGTAAGGATCCATGCCCTTAAGCCCGGCGGAAAGTGCACCGATAAGCTTGCCTTCAACGTAGATAGGACTGCCGCTCATGCCCTGCAAGGCTCCGCCTGTGCGTTTGATAACGTCGCCTGACGTTTGCGCTATGATTATGCGCTTAGAGCCTTTGCCCTCGTCCGTCAAGCCGACAATCTTCACGTCGAAGTTTTCAATCTTGCCTGAGCCGTCAACGACGGTATAACCTTTGCCGAGCATGCCGCTGCGCAGTTGGTCAAATGGCAAAATCTCTGGCATTGCCAAGACCTTGAGCGGCGCGACAAGAATCATCAGCACGACGAATAAAAATAATTTCAAAAACAACCTGTGCAAGTCTTTCAACTCCATTCTGGATTGCAGTATCAATGATTAACGCATGAATAATAAATCATTTCGGCAGAATCGTCAACGCGTCCGCTACAAGTCGTTCTTTGCCGTCGCTGGGCTTATTGACTAGGCTACCTTTAAAAAATAATTCCGTCGAGCCGCCGCCGTCCAAGTTAATCGCCTCAACTGCTCCGAAGCTGTTCTTTAGAATCCGCGCCCATTCCGTAAGCGTGCAACCTTTGCTGTGAGCTTGACGCCCGTCCACGACTGCAAGGATATAATCGCCGTATTGAGTGATACCGACTGCCGAACGCGGCGCACGTCCTATGCGAATATCATTTGGGAATTGTTCGGCGTCCGCAGTGACGTAAACTTCGCCATCCTTAACAAGCGTTGGCCCCGCGCCGAGAATGTGAATAGCCTCGTTAAAGTCGTCGCCGTGCTCCACGTTGATATAATCTTCGTCAAAGGTTATCACGTCGCCGACATAAACGCCCTTGAAAGCCTCCGCTGCCGTGCCGTGTGCGCTGATAACAAAACCATTCGGCGGAATGTAACTGTTACCCTTGTCGCGTGAAATATAACTTACAACACCGTCTTGAACGATGAACTCAACGCCGAAATTATTTGTGCCGGTCGTCGCGCCCTGCCAACTGTTATAGACAACGACGGTATTTTCATTGCGCTCGCAGTTGACGCCTTCGACGACGACTTCTTCGCCGTTGAATTGCAAGACGCCGCGATAACTCTGCCGCGCAAAAATCGTTGAGCCGTCCTCTTTGATTCCCATCGCCGAACGGATAAAGTAAGTCGTGCCCGCTGTGAGTCCGTCAACTTTGGTGTTGCCTAGAATAACTCCATTAGTCGCAAAGTAGCTGGCGTTAATTGTGGCGATTGCATCGGGGGAATTCATCTGCGAAACGGTCGCACGTCCTGGAATTTGATTCTTAGCTATGACGGGGCGCAGTTGATATTTTTCGTGGTCGGCTATGACTGCGAATGCCATAACTCCGTCTTTATGATAAACCAGAAACTCCAAGCCTTCGCCGTCATCGACGGGCGGCGGTTCAACGGTCTGAGGTGGCTCTTGCCCTTCTTCATAAACTGGCGGGTCGTGATACGCGGGGTCAAGCGGCGGATGTGTATTTTCGGGCGTTTCAAATGGTTTTTCGACTAAAGGTGTATCGGAGGTCTCTTCTGTGGAAGGTTTTTGGGCGGATGATTTCTCTGCGGAAGTCTCTTCTATAGAAGACTTTTCTGCGGAAGGTTTTTCTGCCCAAGCTAAACTCGACGAACTTAGAAAAAACATTCCTGCCGTTACAAGCGCGGCTAACTTTTTTAACATTAATGATTGCTCCTCAAAAAATTTTATCGTGCTTGCAAATTCTGCCGCCGTGAAAAAATTCCTTCATGGCAGAAAAAAAGTTACCTCCCGAATCCGGAAGGCAACTTGCTAAGTTCATATTAATTGGTGCTCGCTATTTCAATCCACATCCCCGTAAGGATGGTGCTCGCTGAGGGACTCGAACCCACGACTTCCTCCATGTGACGGAGATACTCTACCAACTGAGTTAAGCGAGCCCTAGAAAATCAAATGGTGGGGCTGACAGAACTCGAATCTGTGACCTCCTCGATGTCAACGAGGCACTCTAACCATCTGAGCTACAACCCCACGTCTTTATTCAAGACAAGCGGAATTATAACCGCTAAGCTTCAAACTGTCAAGAAAAATTTTTTACTTAATTTCAACAGTCGCGCCGACTTCTTCGAGTTTAGCCTTGAGAGCTTCAGCATCAGCCTTGGAGATTTTCTCTTTGACCGGAGCAGGCGCACCATCGACGAGAGCTTTAGCTTCCTTAAGTCCGAGACCAGTTGCCTCGCGGACAGCTTTGATAACTTTAATTTTTTCCGCGCCGACATTGGCAAGAACAACGTCGAATTCGGTCTTTTCTTCTTCGGGTTCAGCCGATGCCGCAGGACCTGCCGCCGCTGCAACTGCAACCGGAGCTGCTGCGCTAACGCCGAATTTCTCTTCCATAGCCTTGACGAGTTCGCTAAGTTCAAGAACCGTCATGCTTTCAATAGCTTGCATAATTTCTTCTTTAGTCATTATATTTCAGCCTCCAATTATCTATACAAAAGTTTAACACGGATTAAGCTGCCGCCTCTTTTTCTTTCTTCTCGCGAAGAGCATCGACGACGCCAACGAAATTGCGGATAACCGCAGACAGGACGCCCACGCAGTTTGCAATCGGAGCGTTCATGCTGCCCAACAACTTAGCAACGAGTACTTCACGGCTCGGCAAGTTCGCAAGAGCTTTAACGCCCTTATCGTCGATAACCTTGCCTTCAACCATACCGACTTTAACAGTTAAAATGCCGGGGTCTTCAAGCTTATTCTTCTTCATGAAGTCGCAAATAACCTTCGCTGGAGCGACTGCGTCTTCAGTGGAGAAAGCCATTGCCGTTGTGCCTTCAAGGTGAGAATCAAGACCTTCAATGCCCGCCTGCTTAGCCG
>CAMNLS010000092.1 GCA_946543495.1 uncultured Selenomonadales bacterium
AAGCCGCCGAACGCCACGAAGTCATGAGGATTCTACGCAACCTAAGCGACGCCGTTAGAAAGAACCTCGACACGCTCACGAACAACATAACGATTCTTGCGGACGTTGACTTAATCTTCGCTAAGGCTAAACTTGCCCGCGACCTTAACGCCACTGAACCATTGCTTGCGAACTTCACGGACTTAAAATCTGCGCGGCATCCGCTGATTGATTCTTCAAGCGTCGTGCCCGTCGACATTCAGCTTGGCGAAAATTTTTCTATGCTGTTGGTTACTGGACCGAACACCGGCGGCAAGACCGTTTCAATGAAGACGCTCGGCTTGCTTGCACTCATGACGCAATCGGGGCTTTACATTCCTGCGGCAAGCGGCTCACGTATCAGCGTGTTCACGAATATTTTTGCGGACATCGGCGACGAGCAATCCATTGAACAGAGCTTGTCGACGTTCTCGGCGCACATGAAAAAAATCGTTGCGATACTTGATGAAGTCACCGCGAGCGATTTAGTTTTACTCGACGAGATTGGAGCCGGTACCGACCCCGACGAGGGCGCGGCGTTAGCTATGTCAATCCTTGAACGCTTGTTGACTATCGGCGCGGCGACCATTGCCACAACTCATTATTCAGAGCTTAAGACCTTTGCTTACTCGACGGACGGCATTGAGAATGCTTGCGTCGAATTCGATTCGGAAACGTTGCGCCCGACTTATCGATTGCTTATTGGCATTCCGGGCGCGAGCAATGCCTTTGCAATCAGTCAACGCTTAGGACTGCCGCAAAGTCTGATTCTGCGTGCTAAGCAGTTAATCACCGCCGACCACGCCAGCTTTGAAAAAATTATCTCCGAACTCGAAAGCCAACGCATGACCTTTGAACAACGCAACGCCGAAATTTTTGAGCGTCAACAACAAGTCATCAAGCACGAGAAGAAAATCGCCGAAATGCGCGACGAAATTGCAAAGACTAAGGGCGAGATTATCCGCAAGGCTAAGGAGAAATCAGCGGCGATGATACGCGAAACTAAGCGCGAGGCTGAAGAGATTATCGCGGCACTTAAAGAGCAATTCGACGATGCGGGCGTCAAACGTCGGCAACAAGTCATTCAGCAATCACGCGACAAACTCCGCGAGGCTGAAATCGATTCGGCGACTGGTATCATTGCTGATAAGTATGTCGGCACGCGCATTGATAAGAAAAAAATTCTCATCGGCGACACCGTTTATATCAAGCCGCTTGACCAGAAAGGCACGGTGCTTGCCATTGAGGAAGACGCGTTAATTGTTCAAGTCGGCGCGTTGAGGACGACGGTTAAAATTTCTGCGTGTCGATTCGTCAGCCACAATCAGCAGGAAAATATTTCGCCGCCGTCAACGAGTTCCAATCGTGGTTCGCTTGGACTTATGCAAAAGATGTCGACGATAACGCGGAGCCTTGATATACGCGGCATGACAGTCGACGAAGCGGAAATTATTTGCGGCAAGTTCATCGACGACGCGCAACTTTCCGGACTCAAGCAGGTTCTGATTATTCACGGCAAAGGAACGGGCGCACTCCGTAAGGGCGTTCATGACTTCCTGCGCACGAATAACGCTGTAGCAAGTTTCCAATTCGCCGACCAAGACGAAGGCGGCACCGGCGCGACGCTCATCACGATACGATAAGGAGGGATTCACATTGACCGACCGAAAAGAGATAACAGCAGAGGAAGTTTTGAAGAAGTACGACAACGAATCAAACACAATGGAATATACCGGCGCAATGGCAAAGGTCATTTCCGCATTGGCGATAAGCTTTTCCGTCTTCCAAATCTACACGGCGAGTTTCGGACTCCTCGACGCGCAAATTCAACGGGCAGTACATTTAGGCTTCGGACTGTGCTTATCGTTCCTGCTGTACCCAACGAGAAAATCTTGGCGGCGCGATAAACTTCATCCACTCGATTTAATCTTAGCGATACTCGGCGCGGCGGCACCGGCTTACATAGTCATTAATTATCGTGAACTCATCTTGCGGGCGGCATTGCCCACGCCTACGGACGTTTTAATTGGCGCACTTGGAATTATCTTAGTAATTGAGGCGGCGCGGCGAGTAGTTGGAATTCCAATGGTCTGCGTCGTTTTAGTGTTTATCGGCTACGCCTTCGCCGGACCATATATGCCAGGTCTCTTAGCTCATCGCGGCTTGACGATTGATAGCTTTGTCAGTCACGTTTACTTCACGACGGAAGGCATCTTCGGAATTCCTCTGGGCGTGTCGTCTACGTTTATATTCCTGTTTATTCTGTTCGGCGCGTACCTTGAAGGCACGGGGCTTGGCAAGTTCTTTATCGACGTGGCGAACTCAATCGCAGGTTGGGCGAGTGGCGGCCCCGCTAAGGTTGCAGTGTTATCAAGCGGACTAATGGGAACGGTCAGCGGCTCATCGGTTGCTAACGTCGTGGGCACGGGTTCATTGACGATACCTATGATGAAGAAGCTCGGCTATCATAAAGACTTCGCGGGCGCAGTCGAGGCGGCGGCGTCTACGGGCGGGCAACTCATGCCACCGGTCATGGGGGCGGCGGCGTTCCTAATGGCGGAATTCGTCGGCGTGCCTTACGTCGAAATCGTCAAGGCGGCTGTGATACCTGCGGCGTTATATTTTATCGGCGTGTGGCTCGGCGTTCACTTCGAGGCTAAGCGAAATAATTTGCAGGGCTTGCCGCGTTCGGAACTCCCGAAGCTCAGCGAACTTTTAAAGACGCGTGGACATTTGGCAATCCCGCTGATTGTAATCGTTTATCTACTCGTTAGCGGCTACACTCCTATGCGGGCGGCTTTGGTGGCGATAATCTTATCAATCATCGTGAGCGGCATAAAGAAATCAACGCGCATGACGCCGCTTGAAATCTTGAAAGGCTTGGAGACAGGTGCCCGAAATGTTTTAGGTGTGTTAGTCGCGTGCGCGGCGGCTGGAATAATTATTGGCGTCGTGACTAAGACGGGTGTAGGCTTGAAGCTCGCGTCGACGTTGCTTGACTTATCGGGCGGAATGGTCTTGCCAAGCATGTTCCTAACGATGATAACGGCAATAATTTTAGGCATGGGCGTCCCGACGACGGCGAACTACGTCATCACATCGACGATAGCCGCGCCCGCGCTGATTCAAATGGGCGTGCCAATGTTAGCGGCGCACATGTTCGTTTTCTACTTCGGAATCATCGCGGACGTTACTCCGCCTGTCGCACTTGCGGCTTACGCGGGTTCGGGCATATCGGGCGGCAACGCGCTACGGACGGGAATCAACGCGTCAAAGCTGGCAATCGCGGCGTTCATAATCCCTTACATGTTCGTCTTAAGTCCCGAACTCTTACTTATTGACGGCGTGACGGTCGGGCTTGGCTTAGCGTTGCTTACGGCTATAGTTGGAATGGTCGCGTTGAGTTCGTCGCTTATCGGATACCTTGCCGCGCCGCTTAAGACTGTGGAACGAGTGATACTCGGCGCGGGCGGTCTCATGATGATTAAGCCCGGTATCTTCACGGACATTGCGGGCGTTGCAATCTTCGCGGCAATCTTGTTTTGGCAGCTTAAGAACAAAAAATAAACTTTGATTCATTGACGACAAAAAAATTGCGCGATGCTCGCTGACGTTGAGCACCGCGCTTTTAAATTTTATTTTGCCAATAGCCAATTCAAACCTTTATTAACGTCGACGACTAACGGAATCTTTAGCGCGACGACATTTTCCATTGCCTCGCGAAGAATTCTTTCCACGTCGGCAAGCTCGCTCGCTTTAGCCTCCAAAACAAGTTCGTCATGCACTTGAATAATTATTCGGCTGTCGAAGCCGCGCAGACCTTCCTCCGCCCGAATCATCGCCAGCTTAATAATATCCGCCGCCGAACCTTGAATAGGAGTATTCATCGCCATACGCTCGGCAAGTGAACGCAGATTGAAATTCTTGCTGTTGATATCGGGCAAGTATCTGCGCCGCTCGAACATAGTCGTAACGTAGCCGCGTTCGTGAGCCTGTGCAACGGTCGAATCCAAGAAAGTTTTCACACCCGGATAACGCTTGAAGTAAAGCGCAATGTATTCGCCCGCCTCCTTGCGGCTTATGTGCAAGTCGCGCGAAAGTCCGTAGTCGCTTATGCCGTAGACGATACCGAAATTGACCGCCTTAGCTTTGCGCCTGAGGTCGGGCGTCACTGCGTCAATCGGCACGTCAAAGACTTCCGCCGCCGTCCGTGCGTGAATGTCTTGCCCGCGATTGAAGGCGTCAATTAAATTTACGTCGCCGCTCATGTGCGCAAGCAATCGAAGTTCAATCTGCGAATAGTCAGCGGACAAAATGAAGTCGTAACCTTCGCCGGGCTTGAACAAGGCGCGAATAGCTCTGCCCTCTTCGGTGCGAATCGGAATGTTTTGTAAGTTCGGGTCGGAACTCGAAAGCCTGCCCGTCGCCGTGACTGTCTGATTAAAATTCGTGTGGAGGCGTCCGTCACTGCCAATGAGTTTGTCCAGCCCTTCAAGGTAAGTCGATTTGAGCTTTGACAGCGTGCGATACTTTAAAATCTCGGCGGCGATTGGATGATGTGTTTGCAACTCCTCCAAAGTTTCCGCGCTGGTTGAATAGCCGGTCTTAGTCTTCTTCGTCGGCTGAAGTTTGAGCTTATTAAAAAGTACGTCGGCGAGCTGCTTGGAAGAATTTATGTTGAAGGATTCGCCCGCCAGCTTGTAAACGTTCTCTTTGATGTCGGCAATTCGTTTAGTCATGTCGGCGTCTTTTTCTTTAAGCTCCGCCCTATCGACGGCGACGCCGCGACTTTCCATTTGCGCCAGGATTTTAGTCAGCGGCAATTCCATTTCTTGATAAAGCGTGGTCAAGTTAGCCGCGTCCAAATTTTTTCCATAGAGGTCGGCGAGCATCTCCAACGCTAACGACTCGGCTTCAAGAGAGTTAGCCGCCACCTTTAAGCCGTCGAACTCAAGCGGCAAGAGAGCATTGCAGGAATAGTCGTTGGCTTCGGGGTAAAGCAAATAAGCCGCAAGCTCCACATCGAAAACTTTTTCAAGCTTGGCAAGCTCGAAGACGCGCAGATAATTTTTCACACCGCTAAGAATCATTTTGCTCGCGAAATCGTCGAAGACCCTTTGAACGTCGTCGCAAGTTGCCGCGTAAACTTCGCCGCCAAAGATTTTTATCGCGAACTGTTTAAAGTCCGCCTGCGCAATGCTCAAAGTCTCCGCCGCCAAAATTTTTTCCAAGTCAAACGGCTTAGCCTCCGTGCACGATAGAATTTTTATCGGCGCGTCATTGAAGAGGCTATCCACGTCAAAGAGCTCGTGAATTTTTTTCTTGACGGTGTTGAGCGCGTATCGGTTACAAAAATTATCGGTGCGAACGAAGTCGGGAGCAATCGTGCAGTCAGTCGGGTTAAAGTAAATGTCGGGGACGTTGCAATCAATCTTCGCCAGCTGCTTACTCATAATCGCCACGTCAGAAAAATTTTCCAACGCCATGCGAAGTTTCTTAGCCTTAATCGAATCGCGTTGAGCCAGAATATTTTCCAACGTGCCGAAGTCTTTAATTAAAGTCGTCGCGGACACTTGCCCAACGCCCTTAACGCCGGGGATATTATCGGATTGGTCTCCGCGCAAACTTTTATAATCGACGAGCAAAGCCGGAGCAAAGCCGTATTCGTCGACGAACTTTTTCTCGTCGTAAAGCTCGGTCGTGGAATACTTATTAAGCAAAACATGCGTCGTCGCGTTGATTAGTTGAAGTGCATCGCGGTCACCCGTCAATATCTCAACGCAATAATCTTTGCAAGCTTGAGTTGCCAACGTCCCGATAATGTCATCAGCCTCGTAACCTTGAGCCGCGTAACTCTTCAAGCCGAGAACCTCGACGAACTCTTTAATCAGCGGAAGTTGTACGGCGAGTTCATCGGGCATAGCTTGACGATT
>CAMNLS010000093.1 GCA_946543495.1 uncultured Selenomonadales bacterium
AAGACTCCGCCTTTCTACATTCAAGACGGCGTCGACGTTGATGAAATGGTTCGCCTGAAATATCGTTATCTTGACTTGCGTCGACCCGAAATGCAGAAGAATATCATGTTGCGTCACCGCGTAACTAAGATCATGCGCGACTATCTCGACGAGAACGGCTTCCTTGAAATTGAAACGCCGATGCTTTGCCGCTCGACGCCCGAAGGCGCAAGAGATTTCCTCGTGCCCAGCAGACTTAATCCCGGACAGTTCTACGCCCTGCCGCAGTCGCCTCAAATCTTCAAGCAACTGCTTATGGTTTCGGGCTTTGAAAAATATTTCCAGATTGTGCGTTGCTTCCGCGATGAAGACCTCCGCGCAGACCGTCAGCCCGAATTCACGCAACTTGATATTGAAACGTCCTTCCTTAACCAAGACCAAATCTTGACGCTTATGGAAGGGCTTATCAAAAAAATCTTTGAGTCGACGCTTGATGTTAAGATTGAAACTCCGTTCCTGCGTATGAGCTGGGATGAGGCAATGCGGCGTTTCGGCTCCGATAAGCCCGATATGCGTTTCGGCATGGAGCTTCAGGACATTTCGGAATTCGTCAAAGGCTCGGACTTCAAAGTATTTAACAGCGTGCTTGAAAAGAATGGTCAAGTCAAAGTTATCCGCGTCGATGACTATGCCAACATTCCGCGTCGTGAGCTTGATGGTTTGGTTGAGTACGTCAAGATTTACGGCGCGAAGGGCTTAGCGTGGATTCAATACACGGAAGAGGGCGTCAAGTCACCGTTCAAGAAATTTTATAGCGATGAGACCTTCGAGGCGATTAAACAGGCTACGGGCTGCAAGACGGGCGATTTGCTCTTAGTCGTGGGTGATAAGCCGTCAGTAGTCGCGCAAGCTCTTGGCGAACTGCGTTTGGAAATGGCACGCCGCAGAGGCTTAATCGACGCCGATAAGCTGTGCTTCCTGTGGGTCGTCGACTTCCCGATGTTCGAGTACGTCGAGGAGGATAAACGCTATAAGGCGATGCACCACCCGTTCACCGCGCCGCGCGAAGAGGACGTAGACTTCTTGTTGACTGAACCCGAAAAGGTCAAGGCGAACGCTTACGACATAGTTTTAAACGGCGTCGAGGTCGGCGGCGGTAGCTTGAGAATTTATCAGCGCGACTTGCAAGAAAAAGTTTTCGAGGCAATCGGCTTGACGCCGGAGGAAGCGCACGCGAAGTTCGGATTCTTAATGGACGCCTTCGAGTATGGCACGCCCCCGCACGGCGGCATTGCCTTTGGTCTTGATAGACTAGTTATGTTGATGGCTAAGCGCAAATCAATTCGCGACGTGATACCCTTCCCGAAGACGCAAAGCGCGATTGACCCGATGAGCCAAGCACCCGGCGAAGTCGACGAGAAACAACTTCGCGAGCTTTCGATTAAAACCGCCGTCAAGAAAAAGCAATAACAACCAATAACAAACGCGACACGAATCAATAACGATTGCGCATTGCCAAAAATTTTTCCCGTGTTATAATTCGCCACGTTCCAAAGGATTGAACGCCAACTCAAGATAGGAGGCAATAATCATGAAGAAAAACCTCAGCGGCAGTGTCTCATTGGTGAGCACGGGAATTCTCGATAGCTTGCTGATTGTCGGTCTGGCACTGGCATACGCATTCGATAAAATCGTTTAAGACCGATTAACCCTCCCCCTTTTTAGCGGCGACTTCTCGCCGACGAAAATAAGCCTTTATAGAAAACCCTTCCAAAAAAAATTCCCCACTGCGTGACGCGGCGGGGATTTTTTTTATTCTCGTTTGCAGATTATCGACGCGAAGATTTTTTCTCCGAGTAATGGAACGACGTTAATTTCAAAAATAGTTTCGGCATCGGGTGGAAGTTGAGCTTTGATAAAATTAATTGCGGCGTCAACTGAACTACGCGGAAGAGAATTTCCACTCGTTAGCCGGATAAGAATATTGTTTGTAGTCTTAAGGTCGTTTTCTTCGAACGTCGGGAACTTCGCGGCAAGTTTAATCGCCTCAAGGGCAGTCGTCGCCTCGCCATAGCCGAACGCCGCATCTTTCCATTCAAATACCTCAAGACCCACGCTGTTATCGTTCAGAACGTCCAATAAAATCCTAATTCCTTGACAAAAAACATCGTCGGCAACGTCGAATAGCTCATTCAATGAAATTTGTGGCTGATTGATTCGGAAGACAAAAAATTTTTCAGCTGGCATAACGAAGAGCGTACCAACCTTCCCGCGCAGATTGTTTAACGTGTAATCGGCGTTCGTCTTGCGCAAAAAGTTTTCAAGTATCGACGGCTTGCAGACAAATGCAACGGTCGAAGCATTATAAGTCTTCGCGTAGGACGTAATAATTGGAATAGCTACTTTCGCCGCATTGCTTGCAAGCCCCGCCACGATAAAAATCATTTCTGCACCCGATAAGGCGTCGAAAATGTTTTTGTAAATGATTGTCAGGTCACGATTAAGAAAAATATTCTTCCGCACCGTACTCGTTAGCATAATGTTTTCGTCGTTGCCAATCACGATAAATTCTACGCGTTTATTCTTACCGACGCCCGCTTGAATCAATTTATTAATTGTTTTCGCGCCGCCTTCGCCTAATCCGACAATTTTTATATTTAAATCATTTCCCATTCCCCATTCCTCATTTCTTATAGGAACTAATTTAAAGATGAAAAGCTATTTAACTTTCTATCTTTTAATCTATCTATCTATCTATCTTACAACTAATTCCTAATTGCTTTTTAATCGCTTTGCCAAATTGTTCCGCTCAAAATGTCCATGCAAGAAATTTTTCCGTCCCGCATGAAGGAACCCGTATCCATGAGCGTGATTTTGTTCCAAAGTTTAATCGGGTAGTAACGATTGCGCTCGATAAAGGGCGTGGGCGTGTGTCCGCAGATAATATTCGCCGAACCTTTGTAGCCGTTATAAAATTTCTCGCGAATCCAAAGCAAATCTTCTTCGTCTTGTTCTTTAAACGGCTTATTCGGATTCAAGCCCGCGTGCACGAAGATATATTCCTCGCCATTAACTGTCATCTTGTGATAAAGCGGGCGGTCGATTATGAATTTAAGCATACGATTGAGTTCCGTTTTGTCGCACCACTTGTCTAACTCGGCTTTAGTCTTATCGCCGCCATTCGGAAGCCAAATTGTCGCCTCCATACCGTCAAGCAAATAATAACAAAGCATCATCTGTTCGTGATTGCCGCGCAGAGCCACGACGTTAGGCAATTTACTTATTCGCATAGCCCACTGCAGACAATGCACATTTTCATTGCCGCGGTCTATGTAGTCGCCCAGCAGAATTAAAAAATCCTTCGAGCTGAAATTAATTTTGTTGAACACCGAAGACAATCTATCAAAACGCCCGTGAATGTCTCCTATAGCTAAAATTCGTCGATAATTCATTGCCTCACCTTCTTGACGCTGTAATTTCTTTTCGATAATCAATTTTCCTGCATTGCTCCTGCGCCTAAAAATTTCTTTGTATATGTCTGTTTGTTTGCAGAGGGCGTATGATGGATTCTGAGAAAGCTTAAAGCTGAATTACTTCGTCGGCGGCGTCGATTAGTGCTAAACGATGCGTGGCAATGATAATCGTCCTGCGCGGCGATATTTTTTTTATCAATGCGATGACTTTTTGTTCCGTGAGTTCATCAAGTCCTGCGGTTGGTTCGTCGAGTAAAATTATCGGCGTGTCCTTAAGCAAGGCGCGAATTAATCCTAAGCGTTGAAGTTGTCCGCGACTTAATTTTTGTTTCGAGGTTAAGTCTAGTTGTAAATTTAGTTCGGCGAGTAATTTTTTTAGGTTAGCGTCGTCGAGCGTGTCGAACATAGTAAAATTGTTGAATAGTGACGCGTTGAAAAGGTGCGGGGCTTGCGGCGCGTAGGAGACCTTCGATAGCCGCGAATTTTTTTCCATGCGCGAGATTGGAAGCTCATTCCAGAAGATTTCGCCCGCCGTAGGAGTTAAAATACCTGCTAAGAGTTTTAATATCGTCGACTTGCCCGCGCCGGAGTCTCCGACTAAAGCAGTTATCTTTCCTGCAGAAAATTTTAAGCTCACGCCGCTAAGCACGGGCGATTTTTTTTTCGGATAAGTAAAGCTCACGTTGTCGAGTGAAATTGACGGCGGCATTAGAATTTTTTTGACGGAGCCTGTGAAATTTGTAGTGTCGACTAAAAATTTTTGTAAACGTTCGATTGACGACCGTGCAGATATGATTACGTGGAAAGCGACGCCGAATTTCCTAATGGGCAAGAAGAATTCGGGCGCGAGGAGCAATAAAAATAACGCGGCTTGAAATTCTACGCCGCCCGCGACTAATCGCAAGCCCAAAGTCACGGCGACAAGCGCGATTGATAAAGTTGTAATTAATTCGAGTGCGAATGACGACACGAACGCCAATTTTAATACGTCGAGAGTTGCCGACGAAGATTTTTGCGATGATTCGCGGATTTTCTTTGCGCCCGCGTCGATTCTGCCGAACATTTTAAGCGTAGTGATTGCGGATAATAATTCTTTGAAGTCGCCGTTCAATTTTTGAAGTTCAGCCCAAGCGCGAGCGTTTTTTTCGGCGGTCGCCTTACCAATCAGCCATAAAAGTAGCGGCGCAATCGGCAAAGTTAAAATTAAAATGCCAGCGGTCAATAAATCTGTGAAAGCCGCGCAGATTAAGAATATTGGCAGGAAAATTATCGCGGAGGCGATTTGAGGCGCGACTTTAATAAAAAAATCGTCGAGAGCTTGAACGGTGTCGAATATCAGCGTTAAGAGTTCGCCGCTTTGAGTCTCTTTGATAAAAATTTGTTTGTGAATTGATTTGCGGAAGGAAGTTTGAACGTTCGTGGACAATCGTACGAAGAATATCTCTGCACGGCTTGAAAAGATAAATCTGCTCGCGAAAAATGCGAACGTTGCCAATAAAAATTGTTCGGAGGGCGCATTGATGAACTTAACCAGAGCCGCCGCGCCGAGCAAAATAAAAAATCCTTCGACGAGCTTGCAGAGTGCAATTTCGACGAGGATTTTTCTATTTGATTTAAAAATGTCAATGATAGTGGACATCAGCGGGCGTCACGCGGTCTTTGAAGACTTTATAAGACCAAGCTTGATAAATTAGGACAATCGGGACGAAAATCAGCGCGGCGAAGGTCATAAGCGTCAAAGTATGAGGCGTGGAGGCGGCGTTATAAATATTCAAGGTCAAATCGGGCGAGATACTCGACACCATAAGACGCGGGAACAATGCATTAAAGAAACCAATCGTCAAGAAGGCAATGCCGAGCGTCGAAGAGATAAAAGCCTTGCACCCGTTGCCCGCATAAGCTCCAGCACAACTTGCAATCAACGCGGCAATCGACAAGCCTAAAAATATTACCGTGCTCAACTTGGCAAGAATATCAGTGTCAGCGGCGGCGACAACGGCGAACAACACGTAAACAATCAAAGTTGTAATGCCGAGCCGTAAAGATTTTTGCTGTAACTCTTGGACAAGCGGAATGTCAGCGATTTTTATTGCTAAGAAGTTCGCGCCGTGAAAAGCGAAGAGTAAAACGAAGAAAATGCCGCCGATTAAGGCGCAAGGGTTCAGCAAGTCAAAAAAAGTTCCGACATAATGCATTTCGTAGTTGATAGGCAGTCCGCGCAGCAGATTTACGACTGCGACGCCCCATAAAAGCGCGGGAATGAAGCTCCCGAAGATAATTCCGAAGTCCCAGAAGTTAATCCAGTCGGAATACTGAAGTTTTCCGCGTAATTCAAAGGCAACGCCGCGCATAATCAACGCAAGTAACATTAAGAACAACGCAAGATAAAAAGTACTGAACATCGTCGCGTAAACGTGCGGGAATGCCGCAAAGGTCGCGCCGCCCGCCGTAATCATCCAAACTTCGTTGCCGTCCCACA
>CAMNLS010000094.1 GCA_946543495.1 uncultured Selenomonadales bacterium
ACTTGACGCCGGAGCCGCAACCAATTGAACAGCCCGTCGACTTGACGCCGGAGCCACAACCAATTGAACAGCCCGTCGACTTGACGCCGGAGCCACAACCGATTGAACAGCCTGTCGACTTGACGCCGGAGCCGCAACCAATTGAACAGCCCGTCGACTTGACGCCAGAGCCGCAACCAGTTGAACCATTGTTGCCGCCGACGGAAATAGATAGACCATTCGAGCAGCCGAGCAATATTTCAGGCGACCGCGTCGAAGAACCGATAGTCATACGCGAACGCGTGCGCCCCTCTTCACAGCCGCAAAAAGAATTAAAGATGCTCAAGCCGCGTTTCATCAAGCTGGCAATCGATGAAAGGTATACTTACTATTTGGATAAAAAGTCTGTGCAGTGGAAGAAAGTCCCGTACATGTCGAGCGAGTACATGGCGGACGTTTGGATTCGTATGGTTGAGCGCGAGCCTGCTGACCTTGATGATGATATGGCTTACTACGGCAGAGAGAATTTCAACGCGGAAATTTCTTTTGCACGCGAGCAGGGCTATCAATACCCGCCCGAAGATTTGAAGGTGCTTAGCAGTCAAGCTTACGTCTTGGAGCATTATTACTTGCGCCCGAAGACGAATCAAATTCAATTCCTCTGCGAGCTTGAAGTTTTCGGTCGTCCGCAGAACACAATCAACGAACGCGCTTACGATTCTAAGAACTGGGAAAATTTGGTGCCGGGTAGCGTTGAATCAATCATCTACGCGGCGACGTTTAAAATAATCGGCAAGTCGAAGGCGAGCGAACGCGGGCATATGACCTTCTTTGACATGCTTGACGAGTATGCGCGAATTGCTTTGAATTGATGAGGTGTGAAGTTTGGAGAACGGACTAATCCCGCCTGCGCTGATAATTTTGTTGGCGGCAGTGAGCGGTTATTTTTCGCTAATGGAAACTGCGCTGATAGAATGTCATCGCGGGCGGCTGGAAAAATTATTGGAAGACGGAGACGCAAACGCAAAGACGGTTTTAGACATGCTGGAATCACCCGCGCCGTTGAGCGTTGCGCAAATCGGAATCACATTCACGGGAATACTAGCGGGCATGTGTTCAGTCTTAGCAAGCCCGTTAATCGCCGCGCAGATAAGTTTCGTGGAACAGTCGGAGTTAATCGCAGTAGCAATCGCGCTTTGTGTCACGACGTTTATTTTCCTGCTGTTCGGGGAATTCTTACCTAAGCAAGCCGCTAAGCGCGACCCCGAAAATTTTTTGCTGAGCAATTACAAGACGTTCCGAATTATCGTCCTGCTAATGAGTCCGCTCGTGGCGATGCTGTCGACTATCGCGGGCGGTGTGGCGTTTATCTTCGGCATGAACTCTTCAAAGAATGACGCCGTAACCGAAGACGAGGTATTAGACCTAATCGAGCAGGGCACCGAGGACGGCACCATTGAGAAGTCTGAACAAGAGATGGTCGACAGAATCTTTGACATCAACGACGAGACAGCTTATTCGCTAATGACGCCGCGAGTTATGATAGTGTGGCTTGACCTTGACGACGACTTGGAAAAGAATTTACAAATCGTGCAGGAGAGTCCTCACACAATCTTTCCCGTCGGCTATGGCAGTCTTGATGATTGTCGCGGCTTGCTTTACGCTAAAGACTTACTAGACGCCGTGTTGAAGGACGGACGCGAAGTTGATTTAGAAAAACTTATTCGCAAGGCGAGCTACGTCCCGCGCACTATGGAGGCTTTGCGCATCGTCGAGAAGTTCAGGTCGAGTGGCATAACGGAAGCAATGGTCAACGACGAATACGGCGGAGTTATCGGCTTCATTACGCTTGATGACATTTTGCGCGAGATTGTCGACACCGCCAGCGAGGAAGAGCCATTCAAACGCAACAAGGATAATTCGTGGACGGTCGACGGGCTTTGCGACATCGACGAATTCAAGGAGCGTTTCGACATTGAGACATTGCCCGACGAAGAGCGCGACCACTTCCAAACTATGGGCGGCTTCGTGACTTCGTGTTTCGGATATATTCCCAAAGTCGGCGAGGTGCACGAGTGGAACGGCTTCCGCTTTAAGGTCAAGGAAATGGATGGCGTGCGCATCGGCAAGATTCTGATAACTAAACTATGATTCCAAAGACTTAACTGCCGTGCCCACTGTTTGTCAACTTTTCAAAAGTTGTGGCGTGCGCATCGGCAAGATTCTGATAACTAAGCTATGATTATTTACGACGAAAATATTTGCGTGAGGTGCTTGGCTTGCGTGAGCGAGTCGGAATTCGGCGGCGTGACTTATGAGCGCGGTCGAATTTTTTTTGACGAGACCTGCGCGGAGGATTGGGAGAACATCATTTCAATCTGCCCCGTCGGCGCAATAAAAAAAGACGCCGAAGCGTCTGGAAACAAATCTTACTTCTTAAGTTGAGCGGCAAAGAAATTCGCGGCAATTTGTGCGACGCGAGCTTCTACGCCGTGAAAACTATGGTCGGCTTTGTCAAGGAGTTCAACTTCACCGCGCTTGAGAACTTTTTTATAACTTAAGCTGTAAGTGTAGGGAACGATAACATCGCCGGTGCCGTGAATCATCAGCGCGTTGCCCGTGAACTTTTCCGCCGTCTCGTAAATAGGCAAGGTCTGCGCGGTTTTAATGTAGTTGCGTCCGATTTTGTAGTTGCCGTGTGGAGTGTTAATCGTGACGTATTCGGGCGGATTGAGCGAATTATATTGAACGCCGAACAAGTTGCCGCGAATAGAATCATCACGCAGAACAGCCGCCGGAGCCATAAGCACGACGGCTTTAATTTTTTTCGCGCCGAGTTCGCCGGCAACCATGCTCGACACCACGCCGCCTTGAGAGTGACCCGAAATTGAAATGCTCGTGACATTCGGCAAGGTGCACGCGTACTCGTAAACCTTCTTAGCGTCTTCAATCTCGTTAAGAACCGTCATGTCCTGGAAGTCGCCTTCGCTCTGTCCGTGCCCGTTGAAGTCGAAGCGAATCGACGCAATGCCCCGCGCCTCCAAGTCATTGGCTAAGCTCGTCAGCAAGAGATGTTCCTTGTTCGCTGTGAAGCCGTGACAGATTATCACAAGCGGATACTTTGATTGACCGTCGGGCGTCTGCAGGACGGCGGAAAGTTTCCCGTGGTCGCCGTCAATCGAAATGTTTTGACTTTGCGCGGACGCCGTTAAAGGCATGAGCAGTATCATCAAAGCGATTAAAAGTTTTATCATTTCAAATTCTCCTTGAAGAACCGTTCTATCTTATCGAACGGAATGACTTTAACATTATCATAAAGGTCGACGTGGCTCGCGCCAGGGATAATCATCAGCTCTTTGTTAGTGCCCGTCAACTTTTTAAAGGCGTCTTCGGAAAAATATCTTGAGTGAGCCTTCTCGCCGTGAATAATCAATACGGGCGTTTGAATCTCGGAGGAGTAGCAAAGCAATGGCATGTTCATAAAGGACAATGCGCTTGTCGAGTTCCAGCCGGCGTGGGAATTCAGCGAACGTTTATGATAGCCGCGTTTGGTCTTGTAGTAGGCGTAATAATCTTTGACGAACTGCGGCATTTGCGAAACGTCTTCGGGGACGCCGCCCGCCCGCTCATAAGTTCCTGCCCTATAGTCGGCTGTGCGTTGGGCGTTTAACTTTTCGCGAGCGGCTTGGCGTTCGTTGGCAATAGTCGCGGCGTCTTTTTCGTAGTCGAAGTAGCCATTGGCAGTCACGCGGCTCATGTCGTACATCGTCGTTGTAACCGTCGCTTTGATTCGGGTATCAATCGCCGCCGCATTGAGTGCAAAGCCTCCCCAGCCGCAAATGCCGATTATGCCGATTCGATTAGGGTCGACGTTCGTTTGCGTGCTAAGGAAATCAACTGCCGCGCAGAAATCCTCGGTGTTAATGTCGGGTGAGGCAACGAATCGGGGAATGCCTCCGCTCTCGCCGGTGAACGACGGGTCAAAGGCAATAGTCAAGAAGCCACGCTCCGCAAGCGTCTGAGCATAAAGCCCTGAACTTTGCTCCTTGACTGCTCCGAAAGGTCCGGCAACTGCAATCGCGGGAAGTTTGCCTGAATAATTACGCGGCTCGTAAAGGTCGGCGGCAAGCGTTATCCCGTAGCGAGTGACAAACGTAACCTTGCGATGATTAACCTTGACACTCTTTTGAAAGACCTTATCCCATTGCTTTTCTAAATCGAGTTTCTCCGCCTGAACTTTAAAGCTGGGAGCATTAATCGGGTCGAATACAGGCTTTGCCGCGTCGACGACAAGGGGCGCGCTGATAACCCCCAAGCACAATGCAACAGTCAACAATCTTTTAATCGAACGTTTCATATTACAACCTCCAAAAGTTTTTCTGTCATTATAAAGTTTCGAGCCTACTTCATGCAAGAAAAAAAAGACTCCCTGCGCGGGAGCCTTGAGTCAATCAATTACAAAAACGCGCCACGAAAGCCCCTTGCTTTAGCTATAGTTTTGAAAGCCAATGGGTCGGTCAGTATCAACCGATTATCCAACGTCGCAGTCAATACTGCGGTACAGTATTGAGGCAACAAGTGTTCATTAGACCTTGCGGCAGTTTATGTCTTGCCTTAAATATTTAATTAAAAATCAGAAGCCCTCGCCTTTAGGCGTAGGGAGTGTCACGCAAGCCGTTATATCGATAGAAGTAACCTTCGACAAGCTGTTGACGTGCAGACTTGTCGTCTTTGTTTTTGACGATGTTAAATAAATCTTTGTGCGCCTTCTTTAACTCATTGCCCTTGCCGAGCTTGAACATGTTGCTGATTGTGTTCATGCGCAATTCGCTTGTCAAAGTCCTAACGAGCCTGGCAATCTGTCCGAGCAATGAATTATGCGCCGCCGTTGAAATTGCCTCGTGAAACTCATCATCCGCGACGAAAACTTTTTCTGCGTTGCCGCCGTCAATTTCCGTCATCAGTTTATCGCGTTGCTCTTCAAGCTGAAATAAATCTTCGGGCTTTGCCTTATCCATTGCCAATTCTAAAATGCCAAAGTCAACCCACTCGCGCAACTCCTTAAGGTTGTCGAGTGAGTCAGATTGGTCGAGAATTATTCCGTAGAGCATTGGATTAATCATCTTATCCGAAAAGCCGCTTGCTACGAATGTTCCCTCTGGTCGCCGAATGTCAATTACGCCGAACGACATTAAAATTTTTAGTGCCTCGCGAATGGAATTGCGCCCAACGCCGAAGCTCGCTGCCAATTCCATTTCAGTCGGCAACTTGTCACCGGGGCGCAGTTCTTTATAAATCATCGCATAAGTTAAGCGGTCAATGACTTGCTGAACAATTGACGTGTTATCAATCGGGCGTAAGAAACTTTTCTCAACAACTTCGCCGACTTCCATATGGCAACGTCCTTTCTTAAGAGAGTTTGTTTAAAGTTTGTTTAAATTATAACTTGCCAAATTTCTCTGTCAAGGCTAATCAAGCAGTGTCCACAGCTGTAAAATTTTGTCCGCAGTCGCTAAGGACGCCGCGCAAGTTGTTTTGCTTGCTGATTGAAATGCCGCCGCTTATAATAGCAACGTGGAATTAACAAAAGTTTTTTTTTGGAGGTGTTATCCATGCAAGAGGCGATGCAAAAGTTTGGTCGCTTCCTCAGCGCGATGGTCATGCCCAATATCGGCGCGTTCATTGCTTGGGGATTTATCACGGCACTATTTATTCCTGCGGGCTGGATTCCTAATGAAGGACTTGCAGAACTCGTCGGACCAATGGCGAAATGGTTATTGCCGTTGCTAATCGGCTTCACGGGCGGCGAGGTCGTCAACGGTCACCGCGGCGGCGTCGTAGGCGCGATTGCCACTGCTGG
>CAMNLS010000095.1 GCA_946543495.1 uncultured Selenomonadales bacterium
CGAGCAAATAGTTTTCCTCGTAAGTCGCGCCAGCTTTGAGCGTCGGGAAGATGTAGTTTTCGATGAAATCTTTGGTAAGGTCGGCGATGAAAACTTTCGACGCGCCAGACTTCAAAGCCTTATCGTGAACAACGTTAAGTTCGTCGCCCTGACCAACGTCCGCGCAGACCGCGATGACTTCGCAACCGTAATTCTCTTTGAGCCACGGAATAATAACCGACGTATCAAGCCCGCCGCTATAGGCAAGCGCAACCTTTTTAACTGTGTCTTTCATGTTGATATCTCCTTTGCAAGTAATGAATTGTATTTTAGCGTTGTGATTGGAGCTTGTCAATTTTGGCGGCGGCTTGCATTTGATAGTTAATCGGTCTACAATGCGCGAAGAAATTTTTACGAGGCGATAAGATGAGCCTTAAAGAAATATTTTTTTGCAAAGAAAGAACTTTCACGCTGAACGTTATCCTCTTCGACCACAAAGGTTCGCTTATATTTTTAGTCAACGCAATAGGCTACATGATTTATCCTCGTTCGGGCATCATGGCTTTGCAAATAATCTTTTTGTACCTGTCGTGCCTTTTCATATGGCGAGCAATGGAGCTTTACTCGTCTAGCAAGTGGAAAGTCTTCTTCCTGTTGCTGACTTTGATTTATTACGCCGCCCACTACGAGGAAGGCAATCACGTCACGGAATATACACTGCCTTTCTTATCGGCGGCGGTTTATTGCTTTTTACTCAGCCTAAAGGAAGATAAATTTCCTCCGCTTTATGGTTTCATTTACGGCTTAGGCTTTGGCGGATGCTTTTTGATTCGAGTATCCGACGCCGCCCAGATTTGTTGCCAATGTTTTCTAATCGCGGTCTTCCTCCTGCAGGCGCGGGACTTCAAAACCCTTTGGCAAAATTTCTTGAGCTTCTTAGCTGGCTTCGCGGCAATCGTCTTGCCGTTCGTGATTTACTTCGCGGCGCACGACGCCCTTTACGATATGATTTACGGCACGATTATATTCAACGTGAAGTACGCGCTTGAAAACACAATCCCAACAACGCTACTGTTTCGCGTCTACTACTCCGCGTTCCATTATCTGCCGCTGTTCGCAATAATTATCGTTGCCGCCCTCGCGCTCAAGCAAAAGCCGAAGTCGCGACTGCTTTGGAGCGGAATTTTTGTCGCGGTGATAATGACGCTGATGTTCTTGAAACTTCACATAGCCGACCAATACGAGATGATTGTTTTTGCGACTGCGCCGCTTTTGTTTGCCGTGTTGCACGAGAGCCGCGACGCCTTGCAAAGAATTTGGGACGCCACAGGTTTTTCTACCAAAAGACTGCTCCTTAAAGTTTTGCTGGGTGCGGCGGTCTTTCAAGTCTACGTTATGATTTTCTTCCTGAAGGCGGCGGTGCTTAACGAAGAAACCTTAACGTACATGTTCTTCACTTCCTATTCCAAGCAGGCTGAAGTTTCTAACGTCCACGAGCGAGAAAACCTCCTGCGACTCAAAGCCCTTATTCCCAAAGATGAGCGCGATTCGTTCGTTTGTTGGGGGGACACCTGCACTGGTGCGCATTGGATTTTGCAAACTGGGATAAAACCGCGCAATCGGTTCTTCACAAATGTACGTTGGATGGCGAAGGCAGACTTGTCGTTGCGTGACGAATGGTTTGATGATGTTCGATGCTACCCGCCGCTGTGGATTCTCTACGGTACCGACCCTAACAGAAAAACTGGTGCGCCGCTATCTTGGACAGAGGACACCGAGCTTGAGAAGTTGCTTGCGGAAAAATATTCGCTAAAGGGCGAAGTCTTTATCTATCCGCAGATGATGAAACTCTATAAATTAAAGGGGTGATTTATTTGTTGCGTGAAGTGTTCTCCGGCAAGCTAACTTTCTATGCTATGCTTTTTTTGATGAGCGTTCTTTTCGTATATTTCTTTTCGACTTCGACAAGTCCATTTTATAATGCTTTTGGCGATGACTCTTCCATCTTTCAAGCAGTCGGCAAAGGTTGGGCAGAAGGTTATCTTCCTTACGTGAACCTATTCGAGAACAAAGGTCCGTTGATATTTTTTATTGACATGCTCGGTTATATGATTTATCCGCGTGTTGGAATTATGCTTCTGCAGGTGCCGATGACATGTTTATCGTTCCTTTTTGCGTGGCGTTCGCTTGGATTATTCTTATCGGGAAAAGCAAAAGTGGCGGCGACCGTTTTAACCGCTATTTATTACGCGCTCTACACTATTGACGGCAATCGAACAGAAGAATGGTCTATGCCCTTCCTTATGGCGGCGACTTATTGTTTTTTGCGCGGCTTCAAGGAAGAAAAATTTTCTTGCCCGCCGCTCGCCGGATTTATCTACGGCTTTGGCTTCGGGGCGTGTGTCTTGCTCCGTATGATTAACGGAATGCCGATTTGCTGTTATGCTCTTTTAAGCACGATATTTTTAATTCAAGCACGAGACTTCAAAGCCTTGAGGAAAAATATTTTAAGCTTCTGCGCGGGTTTCGTAATAATCTGTCTTCCGTTTGTGATTTACTTCGCGGCGCACGGTGCCCTTTATGACATGCTTTACGGAACGATTTTACTCAACGTGCTTTATTCCGCTCAACGAGAAAATTATTTGCTCAATCATCTTGGAAACTACACCGCTTATATTGTTGGAAACTTCATGCCGCTTTATTGGCTTATCCTTGTCAGCGTGTTGACGTTCATAAAAAATAAAAGCCGCTTAGCAATAAGCGGACTATTTTGCGGCGGGGCAATGCTTCTGCTTATGTTCAAGCTCAATCCTTACTTTGGCTATTGTGCTTTGAATACGCCGCTAATTGTAATTCTTTTTGCCGTGCTGGCTGTCTTATTAAAAAATTTCAGTGTGATGTGGAGCGCAAAGGGATTTTCTCTTAAACGAACCATATTTAAACTTTTCGTGGGGCTATTCATGATTTATCCGATTGTCCACTTCAACTTGCTCATTGGAAAAGTTATTGAAGAGAAATCCGATTTCGCTATCAATTATAATCGTAAAGAAGCTTCCGAGTTTCTCCGACTCAAAGAAATTATTCCGCCTGATGAAAGCGACTCCGTCATGTTTTGGGGCGAAGGTCTTCACGCATCGCATTGGATTTTGGCAACGGGAATTTTTCCGAGCTGTCGTTTCTTCGGTAATGTGAAAGCCTTTGCTAATGTCGACCCGAATGTTAAGCTTGAATGGTTAGAGGCTGCCCGCGACAATTCTCCGCAGTGGATAATCTATTCTGCGCCCGTAAGTGAGTTCGTCGGGTATGAAAAGGACGAGTGGATTAAAGCCTTCCGAACAAATCGCGATGTCGACGTAGAAAAACTGTTGCAGGAAAAATATACTCTTGCTGATGAAATGGAAACTTATATGGATTCATTTAGACTTTACAGGCTGAAGGAATGACGACTTGGCAATTCAATTAAGACCAATTTCGTCGTCAGTAAGATAGCAAGACGGGTCAGACGCCCAAAAGTCTCCGGTGACTGCCTCGGCACGCGTGCGGAAGTTGCCGTTGCAGTTGTCAAGGAATTTGCATTTAGCGCAACGCCCTTTCAACAGCGGCTTGCGATTTTTCAGACCAGCAAGAATAGGATTGCTTAAGTCAGTCCAAATGTCGCCGAACTTTTTATCGCGCACATTGCCGAACGTGTGATGCTGTGTGAATTGGTCGGGGTGCACGTAGCCTAACGGGTCAACCTCTCCAAACGCAATGCCCGAACGATTACCGCCGTTCATGCTGATAAATTTTTTAATCTGCGCGGCGGTTGCGTCGTCGCCTTCAGCCAAAGCCTTAAGGTACATGTAAACGCCGTCGCAATGATTATCGACAGTCAGAATTTCTTTAGCCAGTCCGCGCCGTGCAAAGTCTTTCGTGCGGCGAATAATCGTATCCATAGCTTGCCGCGACTCTTCGGGCGTAACGTCCTCATCAAGCATTTGACTGCCGCGCCCCGAATAGACCAGATGATAAAAGCATACGCGATTAATTTTCTCCGCCTCGATGAAGTCAAAGATTTTGTCAAGCTCCTCAAAGTTGTGATGATTAATCGTGAAGCGCAAGCCGACTCGTTGACCGACTGCCACGCAGTTTTCAATTCCGCGCATTGCCAAGTTGAATGCACCTTCGACACCGCGAAATTTATCGTTGACTGCCGCCAAGCCGTCAAGCGAAATGCCCACGTAGCCCACGCCGATTGATTTAATCTTCTGCGCAACTTCACGAGTTATAAGCGTGCCGTTCGTCGAAAGCGTCGGACGAACTTTTTTTTCTGCGGCGTAAGCGGCAAGCTCAAAGAAGTCGGGACGAATCAACGGTTCACCGCCGGAAAATAAAAGCACGGGAACTTTGAATTCGGCAAGGTCGTCGATGAACTTTTTAGCTTCGTCAGTCGTCAATTCGTCTTTGTACTTGCGCGAATCCGAATCCATGTAGCAATGGCGGCATTTCAAGTTACAAGTGCGCGTTGAATTCCACACGACGACAGGACC
The DNA here is from genome assembly GCA_946543495.1 of uncultured Selenomonadales bacterium. Classification (GTDB taxonomy): domain Bacteria; phylum Bacillota; class Negativicutes; order Selenomonadales; family Selenomonadaceae; genus Quinella. The sequence goes on from CAMNLS010000095.1 coordinate 4,509, forward strand.
CATGCCCGCCGCCGCGCCGTTAGTCATCTTGTGAGCGTCTTTGGTGTATCGCAAAGTGTCGCCGAAGTAATCGTCGGCAAAAAGCAACTTCGTCACGCTTATCATAAAAAATTTATCTCTCCTTTATCCCAGCAACGTGACGTTGCATCCAGTTATCGCGTTGAAGTGTTACGATAAACTTCAGCTCGTCACCGCACCATAAGGTTTTACCTCGCCCTTATCCCGGCAAGCAATATCTTTACTTTAAGTCGAATATTCTCTTGGAATGAAATTTCCAGCTTGCTGAACGCCGTCGTTTGATAAATCGAGTGAATCATTTCCGAGATTATGTTTGACGGCACGTCTGAACGAAATTCGCCGCGTTCCTGTCCACGCAAAATTATTTTCTCGAACAGCTCGCGGAAGCCTGGCGATAAACTCTGCCCAATTTGTTCGGGCTTGTCGGAATGTTCGCTTGCAGTCGTAAACAGCGGCAGGATTGAACGGTTTTTATCTATTGCTCGCGCCGTGCACAGGCAACACAGCTCCAAGAGTTCCGGCGACGATTGATTGACTTTACTTGCCGCCAAAATACTCTTTGCAACCTGTTCGCGCAAGTTCTTAGCCAACGTCAGCAAGACTTCTTCCTTTGAACTGAAGTAATTGTAAAACGTCCCTACTCCCAGCCCTGCCGCTTGCATGATGCCCGCGATTGACGTATTAGCGAATCCGTGAACTTCAAACTGTTGAGCGGCGGCGTTTAAGATTGTTTGACGCGCCTGAAACTTCTTCCGTTTCCTCAAGCTGATTTGCTCTGCCATTGCCGCGCCCTCCCAAAATTTTTTAGCGATTATATCACGCAAAAGACTTAGCCGCAAAGAAAAGTTGAACGCAAAAAAACTCCCAGGCGTTGTGCTTGAGAGTTTCTTTTATGTACGCTGTGAAATTAATTTTTGCTCTTGATGTAGTTGATGAGTCCGCCGGCGTCAGCGATGCCTTGAACAAACGGTGGCAACGGTTGAGCTTTGAACGTGTCGCCCGTCGTGAGGTTTTCAATCGTGCCGGTCGTCGTGTCGATTCTTAAAACGTCGTCGGCAGAAATTTTTTCTACGTCGTCGCCAATCTCCAAGAGCGGCAAGCCGATATTGATTCCATTGCGATAAAAAATCCTTGCGAAGCTCGCCGCGATGACAACTGGAATACCCGACGCCTTAATTGCAACGGGCGCATGCTCGCGGCTCGAACCGCAACCAAAATTCTTCCCGCCAACCATGATGTCGCCCGCCTTGACGTTCGCGGCAAAAGTTTCGTCGATGTCAACC
>CAMNLS010000096.1 GCA_946543495.1 uncultured Selenomonadales bacterium
GCGCTTGTCCTTGCGCTTGCGGCTGAGCGAATTGCGCTTGTCCTTGCGCTTGCGGCTGAGCGAATTGCGCTTGTCCTTGCGCTTGCGGTTGAGCGAATTGCGTTTGTCCTTGTCCTTGCGGCTGAGTGAACTGCGTCTGTCCTTGCGCTTGCGGCTGAGCGAATTGCGTTTGTCCTTGTCCTTGCGGTTGAGCGAATTGCGCTTGTCCTTGCGCTTGCGGTTGAGCGAATTTTCCACCAAAGTTCTTAAACATAGATTCTAAAAATCTCTGCGTCGCGCCCTGCGGTGGTTGCCCTTGCTGAGCTTGTGATTGTGGTTGCGGCTGTTGTTGCAGTTGCGGTTGAGCCTGTTGAAGGTTGTCGACTTCGGGGCGTGGCATAAAATATCTGACCAGCTGTTTTAAAAATTGCATGCTCTCGGATTGAGGCTGTTGTTGCTGATAAGAGTCGGGCATGTTCGCGAGCTGTGATAATATTTCGTATAGGGCTTGCGGAAGTTGTTCAGCCGTCTTGGCGTCGACCAATTCAAAAGCCGCTTTCGTCATGAGGATTGGTTCAAGTTCGTTGCCGCCTTCTTCCGCGATGATTGCCTCTTTAAAGTTAGACATCAACGCTTGAGTTTCCTCGCTTAACTTCATTGAGTAACCTTTTTCAGCGAGCGTTCCGATTTGCAGAAGCATTCGCGAAAAAAGCATGAGCTGATCCATTGAAAAGCGTTGACTCTCGACTGTGCTACCAATGCCCTTGCCGAGTGTCGCGTTTACTGATAGCGATTGTTGCAAAATATTTTTAACGATATCGCCCACTTCCTTTGGCATCTTTTGAATTCCGGACTTTTCTTCCGTGCCGATTTTGCCGAGCGTCGCCGCTATGTCTTGAATGGCTGTCTTTAAGCTGACTGTTGTCTGAGGTCGGAAACCGCCGCCCCCGTCGTCGCGTCGTCGTACTCTGTCTAATCCGTCAGTCGGTCGTTGCCGGTCTATCGGTCGAATACCGGTTGAGCCTGCGTCGATTAATGGCATTGCACACATCAGCTCCTTTCGATTGAATTTTATTGCATTGCCTTGCGACTTTCAAGTTTGCTCTGATAAAATAATTTCGGAGGTGTCATCAATGGATAATCAGGAACTAAAGCAGAGATTGGAAGCTTATCTTGCCGAAAATTTTTTGGAAGTAGAAGAAGAAAATTTCGCCGCAGAAGTCAAGCTAGCTTATAAACCACCCGTAAGATATTGTTTGGCACGGGAGATTGACTTCGATAAGATTTTTGAGAGTAACAAAGGCGAGACGTTCTCGGAGATGATGATTCGGCTCGTGGACGAGAGCGGCGAAAAAAATTCTGCCGTCTATAATCGCGCCCAAATCGACCGCCAACTTTTTTCCCGAATCAAGAAGAACAAAGACTATCAGCCAAGCAAAGATACCGCCATAGCCCTTGCCATTGCTCTTAGGCTCGATATTACTAAAGCTAAAGATTTCCTTGCCTCCGCTGGCTACACGCTTACCAAGTCCAAGCGCGACTTAATCATCTCCTTCTTTATCGAGAACAAAATCTTCGATACGAGCCTGCTTAACGATTACCTCTACGAATACAATCAACCCGTCCTCCTCAGCAGATAAAAATTTTTTGTCGCCTCACGATTGACAACAACGAAAAATTTTTCCTGTATATTTATCGCAAAAGATAGGAGGCAGATTAAAATGACTGAACTGGTTTTTATCCTCGACCGTAGCGGCTCGATGGCGGGTTTGGAGGCGGACACTATCGGCGGCTTTAATGCCATGATTAAAAAGCAACAAAAGGAAACTGACGGCGCGGCGTTCGTGTCGACGGTTCTTTTTAATCAACGCTCGGAAGTCTTGCACGATAGGATTCCGCTGACTGAAGTTAAGCCGCTGACTGACAATGATTACGAAGTTGGCGGAACGACTGCCCTGCTTGACGCCGTGGGCGGTGCCGTCAATCACATCAAGAACATTCACAAGTACGCCCGCGACGAAGACCGCCCCGCCAAAACGATTTTTATCATCACGACTGACGGCATGGAGAACGATAGCCACAAATACACTTACAAGGACGTTAAGCGGCTCATCGAACAGCAAAAGGAACTAGGTTGGGAATTCGTCTTCCTCGGTGCCAATATCGACGCCGCCGAAGTCGCTGATTCAATCGGTATCGACCGCCGCCGCGCAGTAAACTATCATTCGGACAGACGCGGCACGCAAAAGGTTTATGGCGCAATGAGTAATTTTGTTTCGTATGCAATGGCGGCTCCAAGCGCGGCAATGAGTTTTGACGACGACAGTTGGCGCGAAGAACTCGACGAAGACTTCAAGAGCCGCAAGAAATAATCTGCGCGGACGTTCAATAAAAAAGCTCGCCTCCGAATTTGGAAGCGGGCTTTTTTTAATCCGTAAAGATGTCATCGCCGAACGCATAAAAAATCATGCAGACGATAAGCACAAGTATTATTGCGTCACTCAATCAAATCACCAATCCCATAATCAAACCTGCCACGCCGCTCACGAGCAAAACTTTTATGACGCCGACTTTCATACGCACTGCCGCCAATGCTCCGATTAAAATCACCGCGCCTTTAACGTCTAACGTACCAAGTAAATCATTCGGAACCTTTTCGGCATTCCACACGGCAAGCAATACAAAACTCACGCAAGCCGCCGCAATGAGTGCCATGACTGCAGGGCGCAAGCCGTTGAGTATTCCGCGAATCGCGCCTAAGTCGCCGTACTTAAAAATTATTTTCGCTAAAGCAATGCAAAGGAAAATGCTCGGCGTAACGAAACCCATCGTCGCGCATATTGCTCCGCCAAGCCCAGCTATCTTCATGCCCGCGAACGTCGCCGCATTTATTCCAATCGGTCCGGGCGTCATCTGTGAAATTGTAAATATGTCAATGAACTCGCTAAGGCTCAACCAGTGATAAGTGTCGACGACGGCGGCTTGAATCAGCGGCATCGACGCATAACCGCCACCCACGCATACTAAGCTTATCTTCGCGAACTCAAAGAACAATAGCCAATAAATCATCGTCGCTCGCCTCACTCGTATTTCTTATCGCGCATAAGGAAGAACCCGACAAGCCCGTCAATCGCAACGAGCAACATGATATTCACGCCGAAGAACAAGTTGGCGACGAACGTTGCAAGGATTATCACAATCGGCAGAATTAATTTCTTGGAGAATTGTTTATTGAGTAGGTCAATCGCCACGTTGAGTAGCAGAGCCGTTGCGCCGCATTGCATACCCTTCAAGACAAGTTGAACGTATTCATTGGAGGCAACGAGGTCATAAAAGGTCGCAACGATTGTAATTATAATAAGCGGCGGCAAAACGGTTGCGAACATGCCCGTTAAAGCTCCCGCAACTCCCGCCATACGATAGCCGAGCATGATAGCCGTATTGACTGCCATAACGCCCGGCGTCGATTGCGCGATTGCCACCATGTTTAATGTTTCCTCGTCGCTTATCCAGTGATACTCGTCAACGTACTTGGCTTTAAGCAACGGGATTATGATATAGCCACCGCCGACCGTAAACATGCTAACGATAAAAGTCGACTTGAACAGTTGCCAATAAAAATTTTTATCACGTTTAATCAAAGTGTAGTTTCCTCCGTTGAATTGCACGAGTGCGGGCATAAGCTCCGACTAAATATCACGTTGCTAGCAATGCGCTAGCGGCGGACGTGAACTGGTGAACGTTCGCACCCGGCGCGTGCATAAGCTCCGACTATATTGTTGACTCCGCCGCGACCGCTGGATGCAACGTCACGTTGCGTCACGTGTCATACGAGCAAAGTCTCCAGTCCAATTTTTTTGACAACGCGACACGGATTGCCGAACGCCATGACGTTTTCGGGAATGTCTTTAGTCACGAGCGACTTAGCTCCGATAACCGTACCACGCCCAATCTTGACGCCGGGCAAAATCGTCACGTCTCCGCCAATCCATACGTCATCGCCAATTTCAATCGGCTCCGCCCGTTCCAAACCTTCCGCACGCTTAACAGAGTCTAAAGGATGAATCGCCGTATAAAAGCCGCAGTTCGGTCCGACGAAAACTTTTTTGCCAATCTGAATCTCCGCGCAGTCCATTAAGTAGCAGTTATGATTAAAGAAAGTGCCCGCGCCAAGATAAACATTGTAACCGTAATCGACCATGAACGGCGATAAAATCTCCACCGCCTCCGCGTCGACGTTCGGCAATATCTCCCGCAAAATTTTTCTGCGCCGTGTCAATTCATGCATTCGTGTCAAGTTCAGCTCCAAGCATAAATCCTTTACTATTGCGCGCTCCTCAATTAATGCCGTGTCGAAGTTCGCGTTGTACCATTGCCCCGCGAGCATTTTTTCTTTTTCCGTCAAGATATTCACGCTCCCCAAAAGTTTTATCGTTATAGCGATTTGCCTTGCCTTAAATTATATCGTAAGAGTTCATTCATTTTATCAATTAGTATACCATAAAAAAATCCCGCCGCGTCGACGGGATTAAAAAGTTTTTATGAAGCATTTGCCTTGAGTTTAGCAATTTCGTTCATGAGTTCCTGCGCGAAGGTTTCAAGAGCTGCTTTATCCTTCGTTGAGCCTGTGAACTTTATCGGCATGCCATAGACGACTGTAAGGCGTGGAAAGAACTTTTCGTGCGAAAAAATCTTCTCGGTGTTTACGATGGCGGCAGGGATAATCGGAGCCTTAGTCATTGCGGCAATAAGACTTACGCCCGATCCCGCCTTGCCGAGTTGCCCCGTCTTTGAGCGCGTGCCTTCTGGGAAAATCCCCAAGCATTTACCGTCCTTTAGAACTTTAATAGCGGTCTTAATCGCAGTTTTATCAGCCGCACCGCGTTTGACGGGGAAGACGTGAAGTCCACGACAAACCGCCGCCATAATTGGATTGCTGAAGAGTTCTTCCTTGCCCATGTAACAGACTGTGCGTTCAATGAACGTGCCGAGGAAGGGCGGATCCCAGTTGCTTACGTGATTCGCCGCCAAGATAAACGCGCCGTCCTTTGGAATGTTCTCCGCGCCAATGACTCTCGTCCGAAGAATCAATCCAAACCATATGCGGCATAAGGCTTTAAAGATTTTGTAAAACATATAATCACCTATTGAAAGAATTTCATAATGTTAGACTGTAGTAAATGTTTACGACTTGTCGAGTACTCAATAACGATTTTTGAAGTTGTGATCTACTTTCTTTCAGCGAAGAAAGAAAGTAGCAAAGAAATTCGCCTCGCAGGGGCGTGCCGCTATGAATCATCCATGATTCAAACGCGGCTGAGCCGTCGTCCATGACGACCGGTCTTCTGCTACGATTCAGCGTCCAACTTATTGCGTCCTCATTAAATACGACCTCAGGTTGCTGTTAGGTTGTCCACGTCAGCCAAGTATAAATGCTGAAGATTGTCAGCAAGATTATTTCGCCGAGCAAGACGGGCTTTAACGTGCCGAACAAGTCAGCTTTGAAATAGTCAATCGTCACGATTAAACAAACGTGCGTGGGAGTGAGCATTTGTCCCGCGACGCCGAATGCCATTGCCACGCCTGCTAAGTCTAGATTGCCCGTGCCCAAAGCCGCGACTATCGGCATGACGATTGCCACGTGTCCTTGACTCATGCCCGTCAATATTCCGATGATGAACGACACGCAAGCGATTATCACGGGCACCGGCAACGGCGACGCTTGGAACGCCGCG
>CAMNLS010000097.1 GCA_946543495.1 uncultured Selenomonadales bacterium
GCGCCCATGCCCACTTTAAAGGCGTTGCGACCGTAGGTATGACAGTGGAAACGATATTGCCCTTCAGTGAGGAGTTCTTTTTGCTTGAGTTCAGTATTACCGGGGTCGAGGACGATATAAGAGGCAAAATAAAGAACGCGTTCGAGGTTGCGCGGAGACATATCAAGAAGAAGCCCCATGCGAGAGGGAATTCCTTTAAAATACCAGATATGGCTGACGGGGGCGGCAAGTTCGATATGCCCCATGCGTTCACGACGAACCTTGGCGCGAGTGACTTCAACGCCGCAACGGTCGCAGATGGTGCCCTTGTAACGAACGCGCTTGTATTTGCCGCAATGACATTCCCAATCGCGAGTGGGACCAAAGATACGTTCGCAGAAGAGCCCGTCGCGCTCAGGTTTAAGGGTGCGGTAATTAATAGTTTCGGGCTTTTTAACTTCGCCGAAAGACCATTGGCGGATTTTGTCAGGAGAGGCGAGACCGATACGCATAGAGTCGAAAATATTAACGTCAAGCATGAGTTAAACCTCCTGGTCAAGAGAATCAATGAAGTGGAAATTGGAAGAGAGGGAATCATCAGTGGAGGCTAAATCGAAATCGAGAGCCTTCTTTTTAATGGGGAGGTCGTCGTCGTCGTCATCGTGGATAAAGACTTCAGTATTATCACCGGAGAGGACTTGAATATCGAGAGCGATGGATTGAAGTTCTTTGATGAGGACTTTGAAGGATTCAGGGACGCCGGGTTCAGGGATATTCTGACCTTTAACGATAGCTTCATAGGCTTTAACGCGGCCAACGACGTCATCAGATTTGACGGTAAGGATTTCTTGGAGGGTATAACTTGCGCCGTAAGCCTCAAGAGCCCAGACCTCCATTTCGCCGAAGCGTTGACCGCCGAACTGAGCTTTGCCGCCGAGGGGTTGTTGAGTAACTAAGCTGTAAGGACCAGTGGAGCGGGCGTGAATTTTATCGTCAACGAGGTGATGAAGTTTTAGCATATAGACGCAACCGACAGTAACGCGGTTCTCGAAAGGTTCGCCCGTGCGCCCGTCATAGAGGATAGTTTTGCCGTCCTCGTCAAGCCCGGCAAGGTCAATGGTGCTCATTATGTCTTCGTCGCGTGCGCCGTCGAAAACGGGAGTAGCGATATTGAGTCCAGCTTGAGAGGGAATAGGCAAGCCGTATTTATCAACGTCGAAACCGAAGGTACGCAAATCAAACACGAGATTGCAGAACGTCTTTACAATGGCAACGAGTTCAAGGAGCGTATTGCATAGCTTAAAGAAATGGAAAATGCTACGGAACTTCTTAACATGAATTTCATCATCGTCGATTGATAAATGATTTAACTCCTTATTGCGTTCTTTAAAAGTCTTAAAGAAGTCGACGATATGAAGTTCCTTGACCTGTTTAATAATGTTATCGATGTCGCCGCCAATATTTTTTGCGCTGTTAATGCGGGCGGGGATATCCGAGATAACGTGGAAGCTATGGTTTTGCTCAGCGTGCTCAATACGCTCTGAAAGGTCGCAAAGTCTTTTGGCGAAATCCGCGCTTTGACCCTTGAAATACTCGGCAATATCTAGAAGCTCTTCGCTGATTTTGACAATCTCAAGCTCGCTGAACTGTTTATTGCATTCGCCAATCTTTTCAATGAGGCAAGTATAGAGTTGGCAAAGTTCAAGTTCGCGTTCGGCAAGATTAAAATAAAGTTTGTCATCATTGGGAATAGGTTTGGGGACTTTAAGATATTTTCTCAAGTCATCAATGCGCATTTCCAAAGAATTGATACCGAGCCCGATTTTGCGAATAGCCATGCCCAAATGCGTTTCAAGGACTTGCCCGATATTCATACGGGAAGGCACGCCGAGCGGATTAAGGACGATGTCAACGGGTGTACCATCGGGCAGGAAGGGCATATCTTCTTGGCGGCGGATTTCGCTGACGACGCCTTTATTGCCATGGCGACCGCTCATCTTATCGCCGACTGAAATTTTACGTTTTTGAGCAATGTAGACGCGCACTTGCTTATTGACGCCGGGAGCCATTTCGTCGTTGTTCTCGCGGGTGAAGACGTTGACGGCGACAATCTTACCGGATTCGCCGTGCGGGACTTTTAAAGAAGTGTCGCGGACTTCGCGGGCTTTTTCGCCGAAGATAGCGCGCAGAAGTCGTTCTTCAGCGGTGAGTTCAGTTTCGCCCTTTGGAGTGACTTTGCCGACGAGAATATCACCCGTGCGCACATCAGCCCCGATAGCGATTATGCCTTCGGAGTCCAGATGAGTAAGCGCATCTTCGGAGACGTTAGGAATATCGCGGGTGACTTCTTCGGGACCGAGTTTGGTATCGCGGGCGTCGCATTGGTATTCCTCGATATGAATGGAAGTATAGATGTCGCGTTTGATAAGGTTTTCGCTGAGCAAGATAGCATCTTCGTAATTGTAACCTTCCCACGGCATATAAGCGACGATGATATTATAGCCTAGGGCAAGTTCGCCATTAGAGGTAGCTGGACCGTCGGCAATGGGCTGGCGGGCTTGAACGTGTTCGCCCTTTTCGACGATAGGGATTTGGTTAATGCAAGTGCCTTGGTTGGAGCGGACGAACTTTTGAAGATGATAGATGTCGAAGGTGTCCTTAGTAGAAGTGACAAAATCAGGGTCGACTTTAATTTTAATGGTTTGGGCGTCGCATTGAACGACGGTACCGGAGCGGCGTGCAAGAATCATAACGCCGGAATCGCAAGCGGCTTTAAATTCCATGCCCGTGCCCACGAGCGGAGCTTGAGTTTTAAGGAGCGGGACGGCTTGACGTTGCATGTTCGCGCCCATTAAAGCGCGGTTGGCGTCGTCGTTTTCAAGGAAGGGAATCATAGCCGTAGCGATAGAAACGACCTGTTTAGGGGAAACGTCCATGTAATCGACGCTATCGCGGCGAACTTTGGTAGTCTCTTCGGCGCGGCGAGCAGTGACCCGTTCGTTTATAAACCAGTCGTTATCGTCCAAAGGTTCGTTAGCCTGCGCAATGATAAGGGACTCTTCCTCGTCGGCAGTCATATAGCGGACGGTGTTAGTGACGCGGTGATTTTCTTTGTCTACGCGCCGATAAGGTGTTTCCATGAAGCCGAACTGATTGACACGGGCGTAATTGGAAAGGGAGCCGATTAAGCCGATATTAGGACCTTCAGGAGTCTCGATAGGACACATGCGCCCGTAATGGGAGTTATGAACGTCACGAACTTCAAAGCCAGCGCGTTCACGAGATAAACCGCCAGGACCGAGAGCAGAGAGTCTGCGCTTATGAGTTAGTTCGCTTAAAGGATTGTGCTGATCCATGAACTGCGAAAGTTGCGAGCTACCGAAGAACTCTTTGATAGCGGCGACGACTGGGCGGATATTAATCAAGTTCTGCGGAGTGACAATCTCGGCGTCCTGAGTTGTCATGCGTTCACGGACGACGCGTTCCATGCGAGCCATACCAATGCGGAACTGATTTTGAAGGAGTTCACCGACACTGCGCACGCGCCGATTGCCAAGGTGGTCAATATCGTCAGCAAAGCCCGTGTCGCTCATCAAGTTGAAGATGTAATTTATCGAGCTGATAATATCGGCTACGCAAATTGTCCGGTTTTCTTTAATGGAAAGGGTCGGGGCGCAAAGCATGGTAAAGGCTCCGTTTTCCGTTTTAATCTTGATAGGAATTGGCCAACGATAACCGCGGCGGAGTTTTTTTACGGCGAGTTTAAAAATTTCTTCAGCGCGGTCTTCGGGGATTTTATCGAGCATGTCTTGAGTAATGATTTCGCCGACGGGGAAGACAAGCTCACCAGTTGCGGGGTTACGAATGTCTTCCGTCAAGATTTCGCCCAAAAGCAAACGTTGCCAGCCGATAAAGATAGGAATTTCGCGTTCGTCCGGGATAGCGTCTAGCATATCTTGAGTAACGAGCGTATCGGCGGGGATAAGGAGTTCGCCAGTCTCTTGGTCGAATAAATCTTCGGCAAGCGTTTTTCCGAGCACGCGACGTTTCCAACCGAGTTTCTTAGTAATCTTATAGCGACCAACGGCGGCTAAGTCATAGCGGCGCGGGTCAAAAAATTGAGATTGGAGCAAAGAAGCCGCATTATCAGCCGACGGCGGCTCACCCGGACGCAGGCGATTGTAAATGCCGATGAGAGCCTTTTCTTTATTATCCTCACCGTTGCGGCGGTCTTGTTCCAGCATGTCGACCAGAGCTTTGTAACCGGCAATGAGGGCGTTTTTATCGTCGAGGGCGGCGAAAGTATCGAGGAGATATTTATAGTTGGAAAGGAGGTCATTTTTCTCGTCGAGTTCAGCATAAGCCGCAAGGAGCTGGTCGAAAGTATCCTGTGTGGGCTGGCGTCTCAGATAGTCGATAGTAATAGGATTACGGCGGTCGGTGCCGTTCTCTGATTCCGCCGCTAAGAAGTCAATGAGCTGGGCAGAAGTTTTTTGGTCGTACAGTTTACTGACGATAAAAAATTTGACATCAAAGAGGTCAAGGATTTGTTCATTAGTCTCGAAGTCGAGAGCGCGGAGGAAATAAGTTACGGGCATTTTGCGTGTTCGGTCGATACGCACGCTGATAGTCGAAGAAGAATCGGTTTCCAGTTCAATCCACGCGCCGCGATTTGGAATGACTGTTGCGTTGTAAATATTTTTGCCCGCAAGGTCAATGGTCTTATCGTAATAAGCACCAGGACTGCGCACGAGCTGAGAAACAATAACGCGTTCGGCACCGTTTATAATGAACGTACCAGTTTCAGTCATAATCGGGAAGTCGCCCATAAAGACTTCCTGTTGCTTAACATCACCTTTGATTTTATTGCGCAACGTGACTTTCACGCGGATAGGAGCGGCATAAGTACCGTCGCGCCGTTTGCATTCCGCTAACGTGTATTTGCTTTCGCCGAACGTGGGCTCACCGAAGAACAATTCCAGATTGCCAGAAAAATCCGCAATGGGCGAAACGTCCTTGAAAATCTCTTGCAAGCCCTCTCTTTTGAACCAATCATAGGAGTTACGTTGAATGTCGAGCAGATGCGGCATCTCCATAACTTCTTTGATTCTTGCGTAACTGTAGCGTAACCGTTTGCCTACTTTGACGGGATTGAGCATTGGTCATCCTCCCTTAATTTAAGGGCGCGGCGTAAATCACAAACACGACGCGCACACTTTTTCCATCTTATCGCCAATAGTAAAGGTGAATTTTACATGCGAATATTTTTTCTGTCAAGGCTTGCTGAAATTAAATCATTTCTTGTCGTCATCAACTCCCCAAGCGTGAATGCCTTCCTTGTTCGGCATGATATCCGGGTTAAAGGTAGGCTCCTCAATGCCGCGGCTCTTCTGAGCAACATAATCATCAAGGGCAATGAAAGCATATTTGCACAGACGAACGACAGCATAAAGGTTCGTCAAGCATAGAAAGCCCATGAATAAATCTGCCGCGTCCCAAACCAAACCGAGTTCCGCAAAACTTCCGACTAAGACCATAGCAACCACTCCGATGCGGAAAAGGTTCATAGCGTGCCGAGCAACCGAGCTAGGCAAGAAACCCGACTCGTCGCCCTCAAAGAACGCGATATTGACTTCGCCGTAAAAGTAATTGCCGACAATCGAACTGAACG
>CAMNLS010000098.1 GCA_946543495.1 uncultured Selenomonadales bacterium
TCACGATTCAAACGCCGCAAGCCGGCTCAATGTTCGGAATATTTTTCAGCGCGAACGCAGTCACGAACTACGACGAATCAGCCGCCGCCAATCAAGAGCAGTTCAAGAGGTTTTTTGCCGCAATGTTGGAGCAGGGAATCTATCTTGCGCCGTCGCAATTTGAAACGCTGTTTATGTCGGCGGCTCACACGGACGAAGATATTGCCAAGACAATTTCAGCGGCTGAAGTTGCTTTCGAGGTGTGCAGATGATTAACGAGCTTAAAAGTTTTGTCGGCGGTGGAATGGACGCGTGCAAAGTGCTGGTTATCGGCGACGTGATGTTGGATAAATATTATTTCAGTGAAGTGGCGCGCATATCGCCGGAAGCCCCCGTGCCTATTGCCCACGTGATGAAAGTCAAAGAGACTCTCGGCGGCGCGGCTAACGTCGTTCACAATCTGGCGTTGCTTGGCTGTCAAACTTCGCTAATCGGGCAAATCGGGCGCGATGTTCACGGCGAAATTTTCTTGAGCAAGCTAAACGCTCTGGGCGTCGATTATTCGGGCGTGATTGAGACCGGCAAGCCGACGACGACTAAGATTAGAGTGATAAGCGGTCATCAGCAGATGATTCGGCTTGACTTTGAGGACGCGGCGGAACTTGACGGCGCGACAACTGACGAGCTACTCAAGAACTTCTACGAACAACTTCCGAACGTCGACGCGGTTATCATCTCCGACTATGGCAAAGGCGTCTGCACGAAGAAAATTTGCCGCGAGGTTATCGGCGCGTGTCGTGCGCAGAAAAAATTTGTCGTCGTCGACCCGAAAGGCGATAAGTGGCAAAAATATTTCGACGCAAGTTTTATTACGCCGAACTTAAAGGAACTTAACGCCGTCTTGTCGAAGAAAATTTCAAACGTCGACGCGCAGATTGAGGAGGCGGCGCAAAAAATTATCGACGAATTCAATTTAAGTGGCTTGGTGGTCACTCGTTCGGCTGAAGGCTTAAGCTTAGTCGAAGGCGAAAAAATTTCACACATTAAAGCGCGTGCTCAAGAAGTCTTCGACGTATCTGGCGCGGGCGACACGGTAATTGCGGTCTTCGCGTTGGCATTGGCTGGAAAAATCGATTCAGCGGCGGCGGCGTACCTTGCAAACGTCGCGGCGGGCGTAGTCGTCGCTAAGGTCGGAACATACGCCGTCAGTCGTGAAGAGTTAATGGCGGCGTTGACATGATTAATTTACCACAAGTTCTTTTTAGCAAGATTGTTCGCGCGGTCGTCGAGTTCGATTTGATTGACGACGGCGACAAGATTTTAATAGGCGTATCGGGCGGCAAGGACAGTTTGCTTTTGATTTACGCGCTGGAAACTTTGCGTCGACGGACTAAAAAGAGATTTTCATTGTCCGCGTTGACGATAGACCCGAAATTCAGCGAGGACTTCGGCGAACAAATTGCCCGCGTCAAAAAACTTTGTGATGAGCTTGGCATTGAGCATACAACGCACGCGGTCGACATTGCGGGCTTGATTGATGATAAAAGTCCGTGCTACACGTGCGCATACTTCAGACGGGCGGCGATTAATCGGCTTGCCAATGAACTCGGCGCGAACAAAGTTGCCTATGCTCATCACCTTGACGACGCAGTAGAGACCTTCTTTATGAGTTTGCTTTCAAGCGGTCAGCTTAATACGTTTCAACCGAAGACTTATCTTGACCGCACTAGCATAACGGTAATTCGTCCGTTGGTTTACGTTCGGGAGCAAGAGATAAAAAATTTCGCGGCTGAAAGCGGGCTTGAGGTAGTAAAGTCGCCGTGTCCGTTCGACGGCGCGACGAATCGACAGCGTATAAAAGAACTTATAGTCAAGCTTGAGAAAGACTTCCCCGATTTGTTTAATCATTTGGCGGCGGCGATTCGTAAAAATTCAATCGGCGAACTGTGGGACACATCTAAGACACGCGATGAGATGCGCGAGAGCTATTTTGCATTGAAGTTTGGAGGAGGTAATTATGTTTAAACATGAGTGGCGTAGGAGAGTTAGACTTGTTGAAGCCGATTTACTAAACGAATTGCGGCGGACAGAATCGCTCGATAAAAATTTAATGCGGGCAATGGAATATAGTTTGATGTCGGGCGGCAAGAGGTTGCGTCCAATTTTATTAATGGCGGCGGCGGATGCGATTAGCGGTAACGGCGAAAAGTTTATCACGGTGGCGGACGCGCTGGAAATGATTCACACGTACTCGATAATTCATGACGACTTGCCGGCAATGGATAATGATGACTATCGGCGCGGCAAGTTCACCAATCATAAAGTCTTCGGCGAAGGGTTAGCAATATTGGCGGGCGACGCGCTCTTGACTTTGGCATTTGAAGTCGTCCTCCGTCAACGCGGCGTGCCTGACGAAGTGTTACTTGCTGTCCTGCGCGAAATTAGCATTGCGGCGGGTATGGCGGGCATGGTCGGCGGTCAAGCACTTGATTTGCAATCGGAAGGCGTTCAAATTGATTTGACAACCTTAAGATTAATGCACATGGGCAAGACTGGCACATTGTTTAGGGCGGCGATATGTTCGGGAGCAATACTGGCGGGCGCGAACGAGGTACAATTAGAAAACCTGACTCGATACGCCGCAAACTTCGGATTAGCCTTCCAAATAACAGATGACATTCTTGACGTAACGGGCGACGTAAGATTATTGGGCAAGCCGGTAGGTTCCGACGCTAAAAATAATAAAGCGACATATGTAAGCTTGACTTCACTCGACGCGGCTAGACAACTTGCTCAAGCGGCAGTTGAAGATGCTTTGCACGCGTTGGAAAATTTCGGCTCGGAAGCTAACTTCTTGCGCGAACTGGTTCAATACTTACTCACCCGCGAAAAATAATTTGTACAAAAGGATTTTGCATTTATTGCGGCGAATAGTAGACAAAATTTTTTATGAGGAGATGTTTGTAATGAGGAAAGTGTTTTTGACGACGTTGCTTGTTATCATGATGAGCGCGGTGACGGCACTGGCTGCCAATTGGGGACAAATTTATACAGACCAGAATGACAACGTGATCTATTTCGACATGGACTCCGTAAAAATCTCCGATATGGACAGCACGCGGAAAGATATTACCTTCAGCGCGGTTTATCGTATGGACTACAGCAACAAAGGTCGCAATGCTCTGATTGATTGGTATCGTGATTATTCCATTATGCCGGCGGGGATTGAAAATCTTTCCTATGACGTGTCGACGATTCAATTTAAGCGCGAAGGCGATAAGAGATATTATTACATTGCCGAACGCATTTCCTACACTGCAGACGGCGCACAAATCGAGGACATGCACTACGTAGATACAACAATGAACTGGCAGGAAATTCCGGTCGGTTCAGTCATTGACGTTGAATATTTTGAAGCGGTTCTGGTTGTCGACGGCAAATTATACAAAAGAATCGATGCAGAAAAACTTTAATTTTGAGGAGCGATTATCACGAGGCTGTTGAAGAGATTAAAATCACCCGCAGAACTTCAAAAGATGAGCCTGACTGACCTTGAGGAATTGGCGGGCGAAATTCGCGAGCTAATCTTGACGACAGTCGCTAAAAACGGCGGACACCTTGCGCCAAGTCTCGGCACAGTCGAGTTGACGCTTGCGCTGTATTCGGTGTTTGACTTCAACAATGATAGGCTCATTTGGGATGTCGGGCACCAAGCTTATACGCATAAAATTTTAACGGGGCGACGCGACACATTCCACACACTGCGGACTTTGGGGGGCATAACCGGTTTTCCAAAGCGTGTCGAGTCGCCTTTTGATTCTTTTGGCGTTGGTCATGCCTCCACGTCGATTAGTGCGGCTTTGGGCTTGTTAATCGCCGCCGAGCTTGAACACGTTCCGCGAAGAGTGATTGCGGTTATCGGCGACGGAGCTTTGACGGGCGGCATGGCATTCGAGGCTTTGAATCACGCGGGGCAACTGAAAAAGAATTTGCTCGTCGTCTTAAACGATAACGAAATGTCGATTGATAAAAACGTCGGAGCGTTGTCTGAGTATCTTTCAAAGATTCGTCTCAAGCCGCAATATCATCGCGCTAAAAAAGAGTTTGAAGGCTTCGTCAAGAACATTCCCTTCCGCGATGTCGGCGAAAAGATTTTGTTGGCGGCGAACTCAGTTAAGGCGGGAGTGACGGCGGCGATTATTCCTGGCGCAATCTTCGAGGCTTTAGGCTTTACGTATCTGGGACCGATTGACGGGCACGATATCAAAGCCATGAAGGATATTTTTTCAAAGGTCGGCGTGATTGATGCGCCTGTGCTGATTCACGTGAACACGACGAAGGGCAAAGGTTATAAGCCCGCCGAGACTGCGCCCGATAAATTTCACGGCATCGGCAAGTTCGATAAGGCAACGGGGCAAGTTTTAAAGAAGAAGTCGCCACCGAGCTACACGGAAATTTTTTCGCAAGCCGTGATTGATTGCGCAGCGCGTGATAAAAAAATCGTCGCGATAACTGCCGCTATGCCGTCGGGCACGGGCTTAAAGAAGTTCGCCGAGATGTTCCCGCACAGATTCTTTGATGTTGGCATTGCCGAAGAACACGCCGTGACATTGGCGGCGGGCATGGCGGCGGGCGGTCTTAGACCCGTCGTTGCGATTTACTCAACCTTCATGCAACGCGCTTACGACCAAATACTCCACGATATCTGCTTACAAAATCTGCCTGTTGTCTTGTGCTTGGATAGGGCAGGGCTTGTCGGCGAGGACGGCTCAACTCATCATGGCGCGTTCGACTTGGCTTATCTGCGAACGATACCGGGCATGAACATTCTAGTACCTAAAGACGAAAACGAATTGCGGCAAATGCTCTTCGCGGCGATTGGAAAAAATTTCCCCGTGGCGATTCGCTATCCACGCGGCGCGGGCTTAGGCGTCAAAGTCGAAACTGAACCATCGGAACTCACTTGGGGCAAGGCTGAAGTCATCCAGCAAAGTCAAGCGGCTGAAGTCGCGATATTTGCAGTCGGGACGATGGTTAAAGCCTCAACGGACGCGGCAAAACTTTTGCGCACGAGAAATATTTCAGTCGACGTAATAAATGCCCGATTCGTTAAGCCATTCGATACGGAGCTAATAAAAAAATCCGCGCGGGCTGTGAAACTTTTAGTCACGTGCGAAGAGGGAACATTAAACGGCGGCTTCGGGTCGGCAGTCGCGGAGTTCTTAGCCGATGAGAACATTTCAACGCCGCTGTTAAGGCTCGGCATCAAGGATGAATTCATTGAGCAGGGAACACGCGCCGAACTCTTGGATATGTGCGGCTTGACGGCAGAAAAAATTTCGCGGCGAGTACTCGAACGCCTCAACGAATTAATCTTTGGATTCTTAACAGGAATAAGGTGAGACAATGCAAAGAGAGTATCAAGTTAAGGTTGATTATGACAATGAGGCGGGCGTTTGGATAGCGACGAGCGATGATATAATTGGTTTGATTTTGGAAGATGAATCCCCCGAAGATTTGATGAAACGTGTCGTAGAAGCCACGCCAGAGCTAATAAGACTTAATAATTTATCCACGTGCAAAGCAATCAATTTCTCAATGACAAGGAATGAAAGAGTGGCTATCGCATAATGGCTGAGTATGA
>CAMNLS010000099.1 GCA_946543495.1 uncultured Selenomonadales bacterium
ATCAGTGTAATGCGTTGGCGTCACGAGTTCGATATTAGCCGCGCCGCGTTCTTGTTGCTCAATAAAAATTTCTGCAAGCCGTTCAATCGAAATCTTAGCGCCGAAACCTTCGTGACTGATTGAAAAGTTTTGGCAGTAAACGCATTTCAAGTTGCAATGCGTGAAAAAAATCGTTCCGGCTCCGCGTTCACCGACAAGGCAAGGTTCCTCCCACTTATGCAAGCTCACGAGGGCAACGCGCAAATTTTCATCAGCTCCGCAAAAACCAAACTGCTTTACGCGGTCAACACGACATCGACGCGGACAAAGTTCACATGATTTCATACAATCACTCCCCGCGAATATCTTAGCACAAAGTTAAACTTTATTATAAGTTTCCAAAGCATATTGACTAAACTTGAGGCACTGTGTAACATTTAATTTGTAATGTGCTGAATTTTCTTAGGAGGGTTGACAATGGCAGAAAAGAATACTTTGACGGAAGCTTTGCTTGAGGCACATCATCTCTTGCGCTGTTATCAAATGGCTTGGTACGGAAAATATTTCAACGCTTTAGATCCTTATCAAGGGCAAGGACGTATCTTAAATGCGTTGAAGGTATCGCATATCATAACGCAAAAGGAACTCGGCAAACGCTTGCATATTCGTTCACAACAGTTAGGCGAACACCTGCAGAAATTGGAAGAGAATGGATATATCAAGCGTCATCGTTCGACGATTGATAAGCGGGCGTTAATCGTTGAGCTAACAGACTTAGGCGAGATGTTCAACCTTCATAAGCCCGATTATGACGAATTGTTTATCGATCTCAGCGCAGATGAGAAAACCAACCTAAAAGAGTCTTTGGAAAAAATTTCTGAGCGATTAACTGAACTAATCAAGAAGGAGAACGAAGAAGAAATCTATTGACGCTTTATCGACAAGGAGGAATTGCAAATGCTTAGGGAGAAGCTGAATTTCTTTAAGGAGAGCTACGCGGCACATAAGCGGGCTTTTTCGTTCGTAATCGTCGGCTCGTTAATAGGGGCGGGACTCGGACTGATTGCGCCTATGTTGATTCGTCACGTCATGGACGAGCTTTTACCGCACGGCATATCAACGGAAATGATTTTGACGGCGGGCGCACTCCTCACGATTTACGCGGCGAATTATTTTCTGAATTACAAAGTCGAAGTCATCGGACGCGGCATGGGCGCGAAGATTGAATTCACTATGCGCGAAAAACTTTTCCGTCACCTGCTACGCATGGGCTATTCGTTCTATGACAACGCGCAGAGCGGACAACTTTTATCGCGGCTCGTCAATGACATTGCGGAAGTCGGCGGGCTTATGTTTGCAATTCCTCATCTGCTTATCACTTGCTCAATCACAATGCTCGGCTCAGTCGCGTTGCTGTTCTACCTCAACTGGCAACTTGCAATCGTCGTAACGGCTCTGCTTATCTTTAAAACCTTAACGACCTTCCGCCTTAACCTCGACATGAAGAAAATGTTCATGCAGGCAAGAGAGAACACCGGCGACCTTAGCGGACAAATCGCCGAGAGCTTGCAGGGAATACGCCTCGTGAAAGTTTTCAGCAATGAAGACAAGGAACTTGATAAAATGCTCCGCGCCGGCGAAAGCCTCTTGACGGTTCAGAAACGTTCCTTTAAGACGGTTGGCAGACTTCATGGCGGCATTGATTTCTTTTCCAACGTCGTGAACTTGTCGATAATTGTCTTGGGCGGCGCGTTGATAAGTTTCGGCTTAATGAAAATCAGCGACCTCGTTGCGTTCCTGCTTTACATGATGCTTTGCATGAGACCCGTTTTTCAGCTGATGATGTTGACGGAAGTTTATCAACGTGGCATGGCGGGCGTTGAACGTTATCGCGAACTGATGAACTTGCCCGAAAGTAGCGAGTTATCTAAAGAACGCGTCGCGAAGCTTGAGACCGCCTCCGAGATTGAGTTTTCGCACGTGAACTTTGGCTACGAAGGCTCCGCGCAGATTTTTAACGACTTCAACCTAAGCATAGCGGCGGGCGAGCACGTCGGGATTGTCGGCATGACTGGCGGCGGTAAAACGACCTTGTGCGAACTGCTCTTGGGCATGTATGACCTCGACAGCGGAAGCATTTCGATTAACGGACGCGACATTAAGACCGTCAAGACTGACAGCCTCCGCCACGAAGTCGGAATGATTCAGCAAGACACGTTCCTATTCTCGGCGAGCGTCAAAGATAATATCGCTTACGGCAAAGAGGACGCCACCGACGAAGAGATTATCGAAGCGGCGAAGCTTGCAGAGGCTCACGAATTTATTAGCGAACTCCCGAACGGCTACGATACCTTTATTGGCGAACGCGGCGTCAAACTCAGCGGCGGACAGAAACAACGCTTGGCAATAGCAAGAATGTTCCTGCGCAATCCGAAAATTTTAATCCTCGACGAAGCAACCAGCGCACTTGATAACGAAACCGAACGCCAGATTCAAAAGGCAATGCAGAAACTCTCCGAGAACCGCACAACGATAACCGTTGCGCACCGCCTAGCGACCGTCCGCAATTCAAATAGAATTCTCGTCCTTGAACACGGCAATATAACGGAGGAAGGCACTCACGAAGACTTAATGGAACGTCACGGCGTCTATTATAATCTTTCAACGAACGCGGCGGCGGCTTGATTAAAAACTGCATACAAAATATAATTGCTCATCGAAAGGGGGAATGCTCCTTTGGATGAGCAAAATTTTTTTGACACGACAGAAATCTTTAAGGATTTGAATCCCGAACAGCAAGAAGCTGTTAATTGCATCGATGGAGCACTTTTAATAATGGCGGGTGCCGGCTCTGGCAAGACGAGAGTTTTAACTTGCCGCATTGCAAATTTAATCGCGCAAGGAATCTTGCCGTGGAATATTTTGGCGATAACCTTCACAAACAAGGCGGCTAATGAAATGAAACACCGCGCAGAAAATTTAATTGGCGAGCCTGCAAGAAATGTTTGGTTGAGTACGTTCCATGCCTTTTGCGCGAAGATACTTCGGCGTGAAATTGAAATTACTGGCAAGTTCGACAGAAACTTTGCCATCTTCAATGCGGGCGATACTAAAAGTCTAGTCAAGCAGTGTGTAGCGGAATTAAATCTGGGCGAGAGTGTTTTTCAGAACGTCCACTTGAAAATTTCGGACTTCAAGAACAATCTGATTGACGTTGAACACTGCAGGGAAGCTATTTCCTACGAGAACCCAGCTCGTCAGAGGAATATTCAAGAGATTTACAAGCTCTATCAAAAGAAGTTGCAGGAGAATAACGCGCTGGACTTCGATGACCTAATCTTTATGATGGTGAAGATTTTTAAAGATTATCCCGACGTGCTGGCGAAGTATCAAGAGCGATTCCAATACATTTCGATTGATGAGTATCAAGACACGAACGTTGCGCAGTATGTTTTAACTAAGCTGTTGGCGGCGAAGTATAAAAATCTTTGCGTAGTCGGCGACGCAGACCAATCAATCTACGGCTGGCGCGGCGCGGATATGCGTAATATTTTGAACTTTGAGCGCGATTATCCCGGCGCACGTGTCATTAAGCTGGAGCAAAATTATCGTTCGACGAAGACAATCTTAAACGCGGCGAACGCGGTTATTCAAAACAACATTGACCGCAAGCCGAAGAATCTTTGGACGCAGAACGAACGCGGCGGTAAAATTATTTTTCTCAGCTGCGATGATGATAGGTTAGAAGCGGCGAACGTTGCAAGGGAGATTCGGCGGCTCGTTGAGCAGGAAAACTTCCTTTACAATGATATTGCATTGCTCTATCGCACGAACGCTCAATCGCGCCTGTTTGAAGAACGATTCATGCAAGAAGGCATACCGTATATCATAATCGGCGGGCTGAAGTTCTACGACCGCAAGGAAATAAAAGACATCGTTGCCTATCTGCACGTTATCGCCAATCCTCGCGACGATTTACACCTAAGACGGATAATCAATGTGCCGGCTCGCGGACTCGGCTTGACGAACGTAGCCAGGCTTGCGGACTTCGCGGCTAGTCAAGGGCTGTCAATCTTTGAAGTCGTCGCCGACGGAAAACTTTTGGCGCAAGTGGATGGACTTAATCAGCGATTCTGCGCGGGCGTCAAGAAGTTCGCGGCAATGATGATGAGCTTTTCGGAGTCGGCAAGGTCTTACACCGTCGATAAGTTGATAGAGCTTGTGCTGAATGAGTCGGGCTATATTGAAATGCTAAGACAAGGAACGGAAGACGGTAAACGCGACGGGCAGTCACGCGAAGAGAACTTGGGGGAGTTCATTGGTAGCGCAAAAGAATTCGTCGAGATTAATCCGAATGCACCGCTTGAAGAGTTTTTAAATCACGTCGCCTTGATAACGGACATCGACACCATCGACGAAAAAGAAGCCCGCGTTAAGCTTATGACAGTACACGCGGCGAAGGGCTTGGAATTCCCCGTGGTGTTCGTCGTGGGCATGGAAGAAGAACTCTTCCCGCACATAAATGCTTTGTATGACGAAGACGACCTTGAGGAGGAGCGGCGCGCTTGTTATGTTGCCCTCACTCGCGCAAAGAAGAAACTTTACCTCACGGCGGCGACTAGGCGAATGTTCTTCGGGCAAATGAAATCTCAAGAAGTCTCGCGCTTCGTCGAAGAAATTCCAGACGCCTTTATTGATTGTCTCGGCAAGCGTGTTAAGCCCGTCAATCAAAAATCTTCGTCGCCCAAATCGGCTTACAGACCGCCGACCGCTTATCGCGCCGCGCAAATGACTGCGCCAGCAAAGAAAGCATCGCCGCCCGTGAATTATCAAGTGGGCGATATTGTTAATCATAAGCTGTGGGGCGCGGGCACGGTCATGGCAGTCAACAACAAGACGATTACAATTTCCTTTGCCAATCCCGAACGCGGCGTTAAAGTCTTGAGCCTCAAGGCGGCTCCGATTAATAAACTTTAGGGGGCGATGACGTGAAGATTGCTCAAGTAAAGGCGGAACTGTTAAGCCTACGCAAGGAGATTCGGAGGCACAACCGGAAGTATTACGAGCTTGACGCGCCGGAGATTTCCGATTACGAGTACGATAAATTGATGACGCGGCTTAAAGAGTTGGAGGCGGCTTATCCTGAATTCATCACGCCGACTTCCCCGACGCAAACGGTTGGCGGCAATGCACGTCGCGAGGCGGGCAAGCTCGTCGCTCACGATGTGCCGATGCTTTCCTTGCAAGACGTGTTCAGCCGCGCAGAAGTGGAAGACTTCGTAAACGATACGATTGCGAAGCTCGGCGAAGTTGAATTCGTCGTGGAGGAAAAAATTGACGGCTTGTCATTGGCGTTGCGCTACGAGGACGGGCAACTGGTTCAGGCAATCACACGCGGCGACGGAATTCATCAAGGCGAAGACGTTACGGCAAATGCTCGCGTGATTGATGATGTGGTTCAACAGCTCGTCGACGCGCCGAAATATTTTGAGATACGCGGCGAAGTTTACATGACGCGGAAAGATTTTATCAAGACTAATGAGCGTCAAGAACGGCTCGGCTTGAAGACCTTCGCCAA
>CAMNLS010000100.1 GCA_946543495.1 uncultured Selenomonadales bacterium
CAATTCGCCATGCAGGACGTGCACGAAAGACAGCGGTCGCCCGTGAAAATCGCTTGTGTTTTGTCGCTCATAATCTCGCCGCCTCCTTAAATTGTCGCTACCTTGTAAGCCGACGCAATCGCTACGCCGCCCGCTGAACGTTCAAAGATAAAATCACTGCCGCCGAGGTTCGCGCCGACTACGTGAACATTATCTAAAAGAATTGCGCCGTTCTTGTCAATAGGTCTCAAGTTCTCATCAGTGAAAATGCCCGTCATCGCGAAACCATGCGGGCGATTCTCGAAGAGATTTACATTGCTCCAATTCCCCTCGTCTTGAGGAAAGAAGACGGGAACATCAAATATCGGCTCAAATGGTGCGTCGAAGTCGCGCATAGTAATACCGCCGCTGTAGAATCCGCCAGTCGCCAAGATGACTTTGCGTGTAGGGAAAACCTTTTCGCGAACAGCATTTTCAACGACGACGCCTTTAACAGTCTTGCCTTCGACGACGCCGCGAATAACTTTGGAGTTTTCGTAGATGCGAACGCCTGACTTTTGCAAATATTTTATAAAGGCGCGTTGCAGTCTTATACCTGGTGGCGAGGGCGGCAAGCAAGTAGTCTCGAAAATTTCTGCGCGGAGCTGAGGTTTTATCGCCGTGCGTGAAGAGTTGCCCTCCAAGCCCAAAATCGGCGGAATGATAATCGCATCGTCTTCGGTCGCGTTGAGTTTCTTCAAGCCGTCGGCTAAAGCCTGTTCGTTGTCCGTCAAGAGTTGAGCAACGTCCATGCAAGTTATATCGCGCCCGCCGAGTAGATCCAAATCGAGCTTTGCAACTTCAAAGCTTTTATCTGGGAAATATTTCTTGAGATTGTCGACAAGCATTGAGGCATAAAAATCTTTCAAGCCCTTTAACTCGACGACGTAAATTTTCTTCTTATTGATAAGATTGCTCGCGTCCATGCCTTCGGGGACAAGCGCGGAATATTTCAGCGTGCCGACTGCAGTGACAATCGGAATCTGCGCGGACAATCTGCCGTTATAGGAAAGGTCGGCTTTGGCTGTGATGTCACAGAAAAATTTCGTCGCCGCGTCGATAGCCTTTAAGCCGATTTTTTTATAAGGGTGATGAGCTGGCAAATTATTAATCGCAACGTCGGGAGCTTGCGCGTTAATAATATCAATCGCGCCGCTTGCCAATGGCAACGAACCAGAGCCATAAGTCAGCAACGCAACCTTCTGCCCACGATTAACCGCAACCGCCGCCGCCATTAATCCTGCAAGCCCGCCGCCGATAACAATCAGATCTAAAGGTCTCATCTGGGAGCACCTCCCGTCACGTTCATTGATAGTTCGTAAATGGAACGCGTCATTTCCGTTTCGCGAAGTGTTCGACCGAGTAAGACGGGGCGTATTCCCTTCCAACGACCTTGAAGGAATTCACGCATACGAGTCAACGAATCTTTTGACGTAGACTCAACGCCCATATCCGCGAAGACTGCCGCCGCTCTCAAGGCGCAGAAGTTGCCTTGACAAGTGCCCATGCCTATACGCGTCCGCCGTCTAACGTCGTTGACGATAAAGCTTGTGTCGTCTTTGCAAATCTCCTCGACTTCAGCGCGTGTGACGTTCTCACATTCGCAGACAAGCTCGCGGCTCTCAGGCTCGCTTTCCAGACGTTCAACAACTTTTTTAAAGCGGTCAACACCAAGACGAGTTGCGGCAAGGTTGACGCCGTATGACGGGAAGAATTGCTTAGCGCGGTCTTTATCTGCCTGCGACACTTCCTCGACAAGCGGTTCTTCAGCCGTGCGACAAGGCGTCGTATTATTCAGCTTCGCGCAGATTTGATTGCACATCTTCTCCGCCATAAGTCGATACGTCGTGAACTTGCCGCCGACGATTGTAAAGAAACCTTTCAAGCCGTCCTGCTCGTGGTCGACGATTGCAAAGCCACGCGACGCACTACGACCAACCGCGCCGCCTGGCGGAATATATAAGGGTCTGGAACCTGCGAACGTCCGCAAGATTCGGAAGTCGCGCAAGTCCTCAAAAGTTTCCTCGCCAATTTTCAAAAGGCTCTCGACCTCTGCGCGGCTCGTCGAAGTGTCTTCAGGGTCGGGAATACTCATCGACGACGTGCCCAGAATCGTTATCGAACCGTGCGGAACAAAAATATCGCCGTCGGAAGACTTATGCAACCGATTGACGACATGATTAACAATACGTTGATTAAAAGCAATTAGCGTGCCTTTATCGGGTTGAACGCCGATTTCAAGACCCGCCAGCTTTCCGACGAAGCCAGCCCAGCCGCCCGCCGCATTAACCGCAATATCGCAAGCTATGCTGTATTCTTCGCCCGTGAACTGGTCGCGAACTTTGACGCCGCGCAATTCGCCGTTGACATTCTCGACGCCGATAACTTCCGTGTAAGTCTTAAGGCGTCCGCCGTAACGTTTCGACGAATCAATCAGTTGCCACGCCATACGGAAACCATCAACAGCGGCGTCAGGCACAAGATACGCGCTCTTAACGTGCTTGCGCGAAAGTCGCGGCTCCAATTCAAAAGCCTCTTCCAAAGTTATCGGCTTAGCCTCGATGCCGCTATCAGCACAGCCCTTGACCCAAGCTTCCTCGTAAGCCGGATCATCAATGTCAAGACGCGTAAACATGCCGCCGCACGGCTCCACGCAACTCTTACCAATCTTGCGCATGATTTGATTCTCAATGATACATTCCTTAGCCGCTTCCTGGTCTTTAACGGCATAACGCCCGCCGCTGTGCAAAAGTCCATGATAACGCGAGCTTGCACCGTTTACCAAGTCATTCTTCTCGACAAGCAGAGCATTGACGCCGCGCATTGACAAATCGCGCAGAATCCCAAGCCCTGTAGCTCCGCCGCCGATTATAACGACCGTTGCCTTTTCCATATCGCTCACCCTCGTTGAAGTTCTCCTGAAATTTTTATGTAAGATTTTATCGTATAAATACATTTTGGTCAACGCCCCGCACAAAATATTTTGACGGCTCGCGCGATTTTTGGTAGACTTGCGCAAGTTAAGTTAGGAGGAATTCGCATGAAAGTTATATTACAAGCAGACGTTAAGAAAGTTGGCGCGAAAGGCGATGTCGTCGAAGTGTCGGACGGTTATGGGCGCAATTATCTTTTGCCGCGTAAATTGGCAGTCGAAGCAAACGTAGCAAACTTGAATACCGCTAAGGTCAGGGCAGAGAACAAAGCTCGCAAGGCTCAACAAGAGGCGGACGAAGCAAAGCTACTTGGCGCACAGCTCGAAAAAATTTCCGTGAAAGTTCCCGTGCGTATCGGCAAGGACGGAAAACTTTTCGGCTCGGTCTCCGGTTCGGACGTGGCTAAGGCTCTCAAGGAAAGTCATTCGCTAAACGTCGACAAGCGCAAGATTTCCATTCAAGGCGACGTGACTGGCGCGGGCGTTTATGACGCAGTGATTAAACTTCATCCCGAAGTCACGACGAAAATTAAAGTCGAAGTCGTTAAGTCATGAGCTTCTTTAAAAACTTTTTTGGCAAGAAGAACACCCCTCAACCACGACAGGAAACCGACTTAGACCGCGAAATTTCCGCGCTGTATGCAATCCTCGTTGACGTTATGGGCTCGGATAGAGTAGTACTTCAGGCGGGCAAGATGGACGCGCTCCGATATATGCGCTCGCACGACCCAGCAGAAAGACTCCTCGCGCTCCGTCGAATCCTCGAAGAAAATCCAACGTTGTCGCCGCCGCCTAAACCTTCCGAACTGCAAGGACAAATCGTTATAATCTCGGAAATGCTCGCGGACATCATCACGCGTCGGCAGATTGAAGACAAAATCGAACGCAAGATTAATGAGAAGCTTGAGAAGGAACATCAAGACTACGTCAAGGATATTCGTATGCAGATTTTAAAGGAAGAGAATCCCGCTGACGAATCACCACACGATAAAAAGAAGCGCGAAGAACTTCAAGAGCTTGAAGAAGTGCACCTCACGCAATCGGTTATGGAATTGCTTAGACCGCAATCGCTTGAAGAAATCGTCGGTCAAGAACGCGCGATTAAATCTCTGCGTTCAAAGCTCGCGTCGCCCTATCCGCAACACTTAATCCTTTACGGTCCGCCTGGCGTCGGCAAAACTACTGCGGCGCGTTTGGTGTTGGAAGCTGTACGCGGCACGGAGCTAAGTCCCTTTGCAGAGGACGCGCCCTTCGTAGAGACGGACGGCACGACCTTACGTTGGGATCCTCGCGACGTAACTAATCCGCTTATCGGCTCGGTGCACGACCCCATTTATCAAGGTGCACAACGTCAACTTGCTGAAGGCGGCATTCCCGAACCTAAACCCGGACTTGTCACGGACGCGCACGGCGGCATTCTCTTCATCGACGAGATTGGCGAAATGGATTTGATGTTGCAGAATAAATTGCTCAAGGTCTTGGAGGATAAGCGCGTTCACTTCGAGTCAAGCTACTACGACCCGACCGACGAGAGAGTTCCGCCGTATGTTAGAATGCTCTTCGAGAACGGGGCACCCGCCGACTTTGTTTTAATCGGAGCAACGACCCGCGACGCCGCGTCGATTAATCCTGCGTTGCGTTCGCGCTGTGCTGAAATTTATTTCGAGCCGTTGACGCCCGCGCACATTGTCGAAATCGTCTTGAACGCCGCGCAGAAACTCAACGTCGAACTTGACGACGGGCTTGCCGAAATCATCAGCGAATACACAATCGAGGGGCGCAAGGCAATTAACATTCTCGCCGACGCTTACAGCCTCGCCCTTGACCGCGAAGAAGATAAAGTCTTGCACATCGACCGCCCGATTAAAATTTCTAAGCAAGACGTTTACGAAGTGGCGCAAGTCAGTCGGCTTTATCAATACGTCACGAAGAAGGCGTCGAGTAAGGCGACTGTCGGGCACATCTTCGGACTTGGCGTGAGTGGCTTTATCGGCTCGGTGATTGAGATTGAAGCGGTTGTCTTTCCTGCGGAGAAGGGCAAGGGCACGATTCGATTCAACGAGACGGCAGGCACTATGGCAAAGGATTCCGTGTTCAATGCGGCAAGCGTCTTGCGTCGAGTGACGGGCAAGGATATTCACGACTTCGACGTTCACATTAACGTTATCGGCGGCGGCAACATCGACGGACCCAGCGCGGGCACAGCGATTCTTGCGGCGTTGGTCAGTGCGGTCACTGGCAATAAGATTCGTCAAGACGTGGCAGTCACTGGAGAAATTTCTTTACAGGGTAAGGTTCGCCCCGTCGGCGGCGTGTTCGAGAAGGCTTACGGCGCAAAGCAAGCGGGCATTAAAACTTTAGTCATTCCAAAGGAAAACGCTAAGGACATCGCCAAAGGTCATCTTGGCTTAAAGATATTCGCGGTCGAGACGGCAGAGGAGGCGTTCAAAAAAATTTTCGTCGAGCCGGTTAAATTCGTCGACGAACAAAGCAACGCGACACCTCAACCGGTAGACGCGCCCGAAGAGAAAATCTCTTTGACTAAGAACGGACAAGGCAACACGACGCCTCAACCAGTAGACGCGCCCG
>CAMNLS010000101.1 GCA_946543495.1 uncultured Selenomonadales bacterium
AAACTCGCAACATTGGTATCATGGCGCACATAGACGCCGGCAAGACGACTACGACTGAGCGGATTTTGTTTTATACGGGTGTCAATCACAAGCTCGGCGAAGTCCACGAAGGCGCGGCGACTATGGACTGGATGAAGCAGGAACAAGAACGCGGCATAACAATAACTTCTGCGGCGACAACTTGCTACTGGAAAGATACGCGAATCAACATCATCGATACGCCAGGTCACGTTGACTTCACAGTTGAAGTTGAAAGATCTTTGAGAGTTTTGGACGGCGCACTCGCAATCCTTACGGCACGCGGTGGCGTCGAACCTCAGACAGAAACTGTTTGGCGACAAGCGGAACGCTACAACGTCCCACGCATGGCTTACGTCAATAAAATGGACATCACGGGCGCGGACTTCTATAACGTTATCCAAATGATGCGCGACCGGCTCCACACTAACGCCGTAGCAATTCAACTACCAATCGGCGCGGAAGACAGTTTTAAAGGAATTGTCGACCTCGTTAAGATGGAAGCGATTGTTTACGAAGACGACCTCGGCAAAGTTTCAAAGGAAGTCGAAATCCCCGAAGACATGCGCGACATGGCGGAAGATTATCGCGATAAACTTTTGGAAGCCTGCGCGGAACAAGACGATGAGTTCATGGAAAAATATCTTGGCGGCGAAGAAGTCACTATCGACGAGGTAAAAGCCGTAATTCGTAAGGCGGTTATAAACTGCACGATGACGCCTGTCACCTGCGGCACGTCTTACAGAAATCGCGGTGTCCAACCATTGCTTGACGCGATTGTTGACTACATGCCCGCTCCAACGGATATTCCGGCGATTGAAGGCGTCAAGCTCGACGGTACAGAAGATTCACGTCCCGCAAGCGACGAAGAACCTTTTGCCGCGCTGGCGTTTAAGATTATGACAGATCCGTTCGTCGGTAAGCTCGCGTTTGTCAGAGTGTACAGCGGCGTTCTGAAAAGCGGCTCATACGTCTACAACTCAACGAAGGGCAAAAAGGAACGCATTGGACGTATTCTCCAAATGCACGCTAACAATCGCAAGGAAATTGATTTCCTTTACAGCGGCGACATTGCGGCGGTTGTAGGCTTGAAGGACACGACGACGGGCGACACTCTCTGCGATGAAAAATCTCCGATTATCCTTGAGTCAATGGAATTCCCCGACCCGGTTATCTCGGTTGCCGTTGAACCTGCAACTAAGAATGACCAAGATAAAATGGGAATTGCTCTTCAGAAGCTCGCCGAGGAGGATCCAACCTTCAAAGTCCGCACCGACGCCGAGACAGGTCAAGTCATTATTTCGGGCATGGGCGAATTGCATTTGCAGATTATCATTGACCGTATGTTGGACGAGTTCAAGGTTGATTGCAAAGTCGGTGAGCCTCAAGTCGCTTATCGTGAGACCATTCGCAAGACTCAAAAGGGCGAAGGCAAATTCGTTCGTCAAACGGGCGGACATGGACAATACGGACATTGTTGGCTTGAAATTTCGCCGAACGAAACTGGCGCAGGATTCGTCTTTGAGAATAAAATCGTCGGCGGCGTCATTCCCAAAGAATATATCAATCCGATTGAGGCGGGCGTCAAGCAAGCAATGGAAAATGGAATACTTGCAGGCTTCCCGATGGTTGACGTTAAAGCCACAGTCTATGACGGCAGTTTCCACGAAGTCGACTCAAGCGAGGCGGCATTCAAAATTGCTGGCTCGATGGCATTCAAGGCGGCGGCTGAAAAGGCTAAGCCCGTTTTGCTTGAACCTTATGTCAAAGTCGAAGTCACGGTGCCCGAAGATTACATGGGCGAAGTCATTGGCGATTTGAACTCACGACGCGGAAAGATTGACGGCATGGAGCCGCGCAATAATCTGCAAATTATTCATGGATTCGTTCCGCTGTCGGAAATGTTCGGCTACGCGACGGACTTACGTTCAAAAACTCAAGGACGCGGCACTTACTCAATGGAAGTCGCTTATTATGATGAAGTTCCGAAGAATATTTCGGACGTAATTGTTGCGAGATACAGAGGCGAGCCGATTAATTAACGGCTCAATACTTTAGATAATTTTACAAACTTAAGGAGTGTTTATTTAAATGGCAAAGCAGAAATTTGACCGTAGCAAACCCCACGTAAACATTGGTACTATCGGACATATCGACCACGGCAAGACGACCTTGACGGCGGCTATTACCAAGATTCTCTCTGAAAAAGGTTTCGCCAAATACGAATCTTACGAGAACATTGATAAGGCTCCGGAAGAACGCGAACGCGGCATTACGATTAATACTGCGCACGTTGAGTACGAGACCGAAAAACGTCACTATGCCCACGTCGACTGCCCAGGTCACGCTGACTATATTAAAAACATGATTACCGGTGCGGCTCAAATGGACGGCGCAATCCTCGTCGTGGCTGCTTCCGATGGTCCCATGCCCCAGACTCGTGAGCATATCCTGCTTGCCCGTCAGGTCGGTGTTCCCGCTATCGTCGTTTTCCTTAACAAAGTTGACCAAGTCGACGACGAAGAACTCCTCGAACTCGTTGAGATGGAAGTCCGCGAACTCCTCAGCAAGTATGAATTCCCCGGCGACGATATTCCTGTTATCGCGGGTTCGGCTCTGCTTGCTCTCGAAGGCGACGAAGAACAAAAGAAAAATATCCTTAAGCTCCTCGATGCTGTTGATGAATATATTCCGACGCCGACGCGCGACACCGATAAGCCGTTCCTTATGCCGGTTGAGGACGTGTTCACGATTACTGGACGCGGCACCGTTGCCACGGGTCGTGTTGAACGCGGCATGTTGAAACTTAACGAGCCTGTCGAAATCGTCGGACTCCGTGATGAGCCCCGCAAGACTGTTGCCACGGGTATTGAAATGTTCCGCAAGCTCCTCGACAGCGCGGTTGCCGGCGACAACGTCGGTGTCCTCCTGCGCGGCGTCGACCGCAAAGAAATTGAACGCGGTCAAGTTATCGCCAAGCCCGGCACGATTCACCCGCACACGAAGTTCAAAGCTCAAGTTTACGTCTTGACCAAAGACGAGGGCGGTCGTCATACTCCGTTCTTCGCAAACTATCGTCCGCAATTCTACTTCCGTACAACCGACGTTACGGGCGTAGTCAGCGACCTTAAGGACACTAACGGCAACGCGGCTGAAATGTGCATGCCTGGCGACCATATCGAAATGACGGTCGAACTTATCACCCCGATTGCTATTGAAAAAGGCTTGCTCTTCGCTATTCGTGAAGGCGGTCACACTGTTGGTTCGGGTCGTGTTATCGAAATTCTTGAAGCGTAAAAAGTTCTTGACGCTCAGAAAATAAATCGGTGAGGCGGTCGGTAGTCAGCCTAAAAACTGATTGCCGACCGCCGTTGCTGATTGAACAAAAAATTTTTCTTGAAACGAACGGCAACGCTTGATATAATCTTTGCCGCCCGTTTATAGAAGCTTAGACACGGCAGATGGCTCGGCGAGGAACTTCCGCCACGTCGAGGGAACTGTCGCGGAGCAATGTTGAAAGCTCAGACTTTCGACTAAGGAGGAATTATTTTGGCAAAGCAACAAAAGATTCGCATTCGCCTCAAGGCCTACGATCACAAGTCGTTAGACCAGAGCGCGGCAAAGATTGTGGAGACGGCAAAAAAGACTGGTGCCGGAGTATCGGGTCCCATTCCTCTGCCGACGGAGAAAAATATTTACACAATCCTGCGCTCGCCTCACGTCAACAAAGATTCTCGCGAACAATTCGAGATGCGCACGCACAAACGCCTGATTGATATTCTTCAGCCGACGCACAAGACGGTTGATGCGCTCATGCGTTTGGACTTGCCCGCCGGTGTTGACATCGAGATTAAGGTCTGAGGAGGTGTAGACATTGGCAAAGGCAATCTTAGGTATCAAACTCGGCATGACGCAGATTTTCACCGAGGAAGGACGCGTTATCCCCGTGACGGTCGTAGAGACTGGCAAAAACGTCGTTATCCGCAACAAGACGGTTGACACGGACGGCTATTGCGCAGTTCAAATCGGCTTCGGCGAAGTCAAAGAGAACAGAGTTAATAAGCCTGACATGGGGCAATTCAAAAAGGCTGGGATTAAGCCCGTGAAATTTATCCGCGAGATTCGTCTTGCGGCGGAGTCCGAATACAAAATCGGGGACGTTATCGGCGTGGACATCTTCGCGGCGGGAGAACTCGTTGACGTTATCGGCACGTCTAAGGGCAAAGGCTTCGCGGGTTCAATCAAGCGTCACAACTTCGCACGCGGTCCTATGGGGCACGGTTCCAAATCTCATCGCGAACCCGGCTCGACAGGCGCAATGCTCTCTGGTCCTGGCGGTCGTGTCATCAAAGGCAAGAGACTTCCCGGACGCATGGGCGGCACTCGCACGACGATTCAGCGGTTGACGGTCGTTAAAGTCGACGCGGACAGAAACTTGCTCCTCATCAAAGGCGCAATCCCCGGTCCGAAGAAAGGACTTGTCGTCGTTCGCGAAACCGTCAAGCCTAACAAGAAGCATAAATAATAATCGAAAGGAGGAAATTAGATGCCAACTGTAGCAGTTTATGATATGACTAATAAAAAGGTCGGCGACATTGAACTTAGCGAAGATATTTTCGGCGTTGAGATTAATGAAGGTCTCGTACATCAAGCGGTCGTTATGCAAATGGCGTCGTGGAGACTGGGCACGCATTCGACTAAGACTCGCGGCGACGTTCGCGGCGGCGGCAAAAAACCGTGGCGGCAAAAGGGCACTGGTCGTGCCCGTGCAGGTTCCCGCAGAAGTCCCCTTTGGCGTGGCGGCGGTACAATCTTTGGTCCGCATCCCCGCGATTATTCGTTCAGCATGCCGAGAAAGCAACGTCGTCTTGCATTGAAATGCGTCCTCACTGATAAAGTTAAGGAAGGCAATTTAGTCGTCCTCGACGAATTGAATTTCGATGAGCCTAAGACGAAAAAATTTGTCGAACTCCAAAAGACTTTCGGCGTTGACGGTTGCAAGTCGCTGTTCATAACTAACGAACTCATTGATAATGTAAGCCGTTCGTCGAATAACCTGCAGAATGCTAAGGCAATCGCCGCACTTCAACTCAACGTCTATGACATTCTCAACAGCGATAAACTCTTCCTCACGAAAGACGCGGTTGCGAAGATTGAGGAGGTGTACATCTAATGGAGGCCAGAGACATTTTGATTCGTCCGCTCATCACCGAGCGCGGAACAGACCTCATGCAGGAAAGTAAATTCGTGTTCGTCGTTGACAAGCGCGCTAACAAGATTCAAATCGCGCAGGCAGTCAAAGAGATTTTTAACGTGACTGTTGAGGCTGTCAACACGATTAACGTTAAGAGCAAGACAAAGCGTCGTGGTCGCACAATCGGCAAGACGAACAGTTATAAGAAAGCTATCGTCAAGCTCGCCGAAGGTCAGACTATCGAATTCTTCAGCGCATAAAAAATTTTTGACAAAGGAGGTAAAACGTAAGGGGGAATTAAATCTTTCAAGCCGTATACTCC
>CAMNLS010000102.1 GCA_946543495.1 uncultured Selenomonadales bacterium
TGAATTACATAATAATAATCGTCGTCGTCCTTATATAGGGAAGGCGTCATGATGATAGTTGGGTTGCCTCTGGTGTAGCCGTCGGTCAACGTGTCATTAAATTTCGTAGCCGCCTCCGCCACTGTGAAGAATTGCGGCGGCGCATAACCTACCGAGTTATCCGCAAGGTTTTTCTTTGCATAACTTAAAGCTTCTTCAGCACTCGCCGTTATGTCTATGTCTGGCTTCGTATCTGAAACTTCGTAGGGATTATCAGAGGGATATTTTTCGACGAGACTGACTCTGTAGCTGGCGTATTTAGCTTTAGTGCTGTCGTCGGTCTGTAGCTTATTGAGCAAAGTTTTCGCGCCTACTAGGACAGCCGCGTCCGCTGCATTCTGGAGGCGCGACACATTGAGATAGTACCAGCCCAGGTCAAGCCCCACGCCGCCCAGAAATAGAAAAACTGGAATGAGCAAGGCATAAAATACCGCGACTTGCCCACGTTGTTTATTTAGCAGTTTCATGATAAACACTCCCTTCTTTGATAAAGTAACGATATTTTTTAGTTTAGCAAAGCGCAGAAATATTTCAAGTAAGTAAAGAAAATTTTATGTTACTTATAAAAGTGATGAATATCCATAAACGACGAATCCTCTTTACGAGCCAAGTCGCAAGGGGAATTCCGTTCGTCGGTGCGCACCCCACAGCCATAACCGATCTATTTTATCTATTCGTTTAAGACCATATTGGGGCACTTTTCACGAGGGATTATATTTTAACAAGCAGAGTAAAAATTTTTAATACTCAGTCAAATATTCTCGAAGTCAAAGAGCGTGGGGGTATCGTTGGCTTTGGGATAGGCAACGCCCATGTGTTGATAGCCCGCCTCCGTGACAACACGACCACGCGGCGTGCGCATAATGAATCCGAGTTGCAAAAGGTAAGGTTCGTAAATGTCTTCGATAGTCTCGCGGGTCTCGCTGATTGACGCGGCGATTGTCTCCAAGCCGACGGGACCTCCACGAAATTTTTTAATCATTGCGTCGAGCATACGTCTATCAGTGTGGTCAAGTCCGGCGCGGTCAACTTCCAATGCAAGCAATGCTTTATCGGCGATGTCGTCAGTGATAGTCGTTAAGCCTTCAACCTGCGCGAAGTCTCGGACACGTTTAAGCAGTCGATTAGCTATGCGCGGCGTTCCGCGTGAACGTTTAGCGATTTCCTCTGCGCCGCCCGCCTCAATCGGTATCTTGAGAATCTGCGCAGCTCTCGTGAGGATTTCAATCAATGCCGCAGTCGAATAATATTCAAGGCGACTAATGACACCGAATCTATCACGCAACGGCGGCGATAATGCACCGGCTTTAGTCGTCGCCCCGATTAAAGTAAACGGCGCAATGCTTACACGAATACTCCGCGCACGCGGCCCTTTGCCGATGATTATATCAAGCGCGAAGTCTTCCATTGCCGAATATAAAATCTCTTCGACTTGTCGGCTTAGGCGGTGAATCTCGTCAATAAATAACACGTCGCGTTCTTGCAGATTGGTTAGGATTGCGGCGAGGTCTCCAGCGCGTTCAATGGCGGGACCAGAAGTTTGTCGGAAGTTCACGCCGAGTTCGTTAGCGATGATTGCCGCCAGCGTCGTCTTGCCCAAGCCAGGAGGACCATAAAGTAAAACGTGGTCGAGGGCTTCATGCCGATTGATTGCCGCCTTGACGAACACTGATAAATTCTGCTTAGCCTTGTCCTGTCCGATGTACTCTGCTAATCGACGCGGGCGCAAACTGTATTGCCAATCGTCCGTGCTCTGCTCAATCGACGTGATTATTCGTTCATCCAAAAATCATCACCGACCTTGTTGCCCCTTAGAAAATCCGCCGCGTTGAGTTTTTTTGAGTTGGGAGCTTGAATCTCCAAAATTTCCAGCGAGCCTTCGCCCGTGCCCACGAAGAACTTTTGCCCGATGATTTTAATTTCAGCCGGCGAAAGATTTTCATCAACGAGCCGCGTCCGCCAAATCTTTAACTTACCAGCACGCGCCCCGCCGTAAAGTCCGCGCACGAGGTTATGAATTTCCCGCGCAGATTTATTCCAATCGATAAGCCCAGTGTCCTTCTTGAGTAGCGGCGCATAACTCGACAGCGAATCATCTTGTTTAATCGGTTGAAGTTCGCCGTGCTGAAGTTTATAAAGCGTCGTCAATAACAAATCCGCGCCGACCGTCATCAAGCGTTCGCGCAGTTCAGGCAAAATCATATCGTCAGGGATTTTAACTTCGCTTTTTAATAAGATGTCGCCCGTGTCAAGTCCGGCGTTCATCTGCATTGTTGTTATACCGGTGATTTGTTCGCCGTTAATCATTGCCCATTCAATCGGAGCCGCCCCGCGATACTTTGGAAGCAACGACGCATGAACATTTATGCAACCCAAGCGCGGAATGTCTAAGATAGCTTGCGATAAAATTTGTCCGAAGGCAACCACGACGATTAAATCGGGCTTGAGTTCGGCGAGTTGCGCGACGACCTCTGGAGCTTTGACCTTGAGCGGTTGAATCACGCGCAGATTATTTTCCTCAGCGAAGACTTTAACGGGCGTTGGCTGAAGTTTATGCCCGCGCCCCTTAGGTCTGTCGGGTTGAGTGACGACGCAAATAATTTCCGTCTTATCGGCGAGTGCGGCAAGACTCGGTACGGCGAATTCGGGCGTGCCCATGAATATAACTTTTAACTTGTCCATGACTCCTCCTTAAGGCTTGCAACGTTTGCAGGGGACATAGCCCGCGTTAATCGCCTCGTCGCGGGTGTTGAAGCTAACACGATTAGCGGGATTCATCTTATTGGCGGACGAGCAATCGGCGTAGTGAAACTTTAAGCTATTGGCGTTGCCGACATAACTTGACGCGAGCACGGTTGCAAATGTAGTTGTCATTATAACAATCGTGACAATCGCCGCGCAAAATTTTTTCATGATAAGCCCTCCCTTGAAACAAAACAAAATCAAATAAAGAATCGAATAAAGAGAAGCCGTCATGGACGACGGCTTCCGCCGCACTGAAACAGGACGTTTCATGCGGCGTCACCAGCTCCGCTCGTCGTCAACGGATTCGTAGTAGACGACGAACGCCCCTGCGAGGTGTCTTTTCTTTCCGCTTCCATTTCTTTGGACACGCAAAGAAAGGGAAGGTTAGATAAACTTAATAATGTCGAATAACCTCGAACCGCCACAGCGTGACTTTCTCATCGGGGCGAATGCTCGCCTTGCGCTTAGCAATGGCAATCTGTTCCTCGACAGTGTCAATGCCTTCAAGGTCAGGCAAGAGCAAGCCGCGCCGTCCGCCGTTCTCGACAATCACGCCGTAGCGTTTAACATCAAGAGCCTTGACATCAAAAATCCTTTCCGGCTCGCCGAGTACGTCGACGCTATATTCAATGTCATCAAGCTCATCAGCCGTCACAGGCTCAAAGCGCGGGTCTTTTGAACAGGCAGAGATTGCGTTCTGCAAAATTTCTTCCGCTAAGGTGTTTTGCGTCGCCAAAATAGTTCCGATGCACCCGCGCAAGTTTCCGTCCTTATGCAAGCTCACGAATGCACCCGCACGACGATTAGTCAGCTCCTCCGACAAATCTTCAGGCAAGGACGCGGGCTTATGCGTCTTAACGAAAGTTTCCAAACTGTAACGCGCCAACTTAACGAATTCGTCCTCTTTAGACTTGCGCTGAATCAATTCATACTGCTTGAACTTTATCAGCTGATTAAAAAAGTCTCGCGTTGAGTCCTCGCTGCCGACATTGAAATAAACAATGCCATAGCCAACGCCGAACGTCCCTTGATACGATAACTTTTCTGCGCGGACATTAAGCTTGTCGAGTGCACCCGCCATAATCCAGAACGAACGCAAGCCACATTCCGCCGCCCGACTGCAAAGTTTATCGTCCATCGTCAGTAGCTGTAGAAAGTTTGCGCCGCTTAGATTGTCCATGACCTGCGAATCAAATTGCGCTCCTTCGGGAACTGTGCCGTAATGACTGCCCTTAAGCTTGTGTGATAAGTCGCCGCTTGCCAAGAAAAATATCTTGCGTCCGAGTTCGTCAGCAACCCGCGAAATAATTTGCCCGAACTGATAATGAACCGCCGCCGACATGCCCGACAAGCCGATTCGTAAAAACTTCACGCGGTCGAAGTCAAGCCCAGCTTGTTGCAAAAATCTTAGCGGAATCATCGTGCCGTGGTCGAGTGCGGGATTTCTTTCGCCGAGTACGCCCGCCGATATTCCTTGCGCCATTGAGTCCGTCGACAGTCTTTTAACAAAGTCCATATCATAATTTATCGTCAGCTTAACTTGCGGTGCTCTGAACTGCGCCATATTCCCCGACGCTTCGACGCCTGGAGAGATGTGGAAGTAGTCCGCGTACATGATTGAATGCGGGCTGGTGATTATAATCGTTTCGGGATTGAGTTCAACGATTCGCCGCGCAATTTCTTTGTAAGCGGCTATCGTCTCCGAGATTTTTTGTTCTTCGCCGTGTCCGACTTCCGGCAAAATTATCGGCGGGTGTGGAACTGCCACTGCGCCCAATATGCTCATGATTATCCCTCCAAATTTTCTTAATCAACACAAAAGCACCTTCAAGCTCGGTGTCGAAGATGCTTTTTAATCTCTGTTATCGTTGGTTGTCTTAGCGTGAGCTGTTCATCATGTCGTGCATTGAATCGGAAAAAGTCTTGGATTTCTTTTCAGCGGCGGCACGTTTAGAAACAAGTGCGGCAGCGAACTTTTGAGCGTTCTCCTTAAGCTTGCCCGCGCACTCACTGCAATAAACATCTTTAGTGATGAGCTTGCCACAGTTAGCGCAAGGATATTCAGCGTCAAGCAAGCCGGCATTTTCAAATAGTCCTTGTTGAATCATGCGCCAAATAAGTTTAGCAGGCACGCCCGAACCTTCGATAAGCTGGTTGACTGTAAGCCCGTGATGGTCGCGAACATATGCTTTAACGCGCTCTTCCAATTCGGCATCCGCAGCGCGGCATTCAGGACAAATTTTTTCGCCGCTCGTCGGCGCAAAGATTTTCTTACAACGTGCACAATTTCTTATGTTGAGCTTCGCCATATAAATTACCTCCGCAAGTTTGTCTTAATAAAATTTCTACAGCATGTCAACAATTCCTGCTTTAACTTAACTCGAATAAGTCTACTTTCTTTTGAGCCGGTTACTTTTGAAAAGTAACCAAACAGCGGTCGCGGCTAAGTCATCGGCAAATCAAAGCGTGTTACCGCGCCTCGAATAAGTCTACTTTCTTTTGAGCCGCTCGCGCTATGTCGAACATCTTAACCAGCTCCGCAACGGCTTGCGTCGGTGAGATTACTCCTCCTAAGACTGCCTCGCGTATCTCTGGCATA
>CAMNLS010000103.1 GCA_946543495.1 uncultured Selenomonadales bacterium
ATTAGGAGGAAAAAGATTTGGATACTTTTGAAATGGAACTCGGCGGCAGAAAGTTAATCGTCGAGCACGGCAAGATGGCTAAGCAGGCAAATGGCGCAGTCCTCGTGCGCTACGGTGACACGGCGGTTTTGGTTGCGGCTACGATGTCCGCTGAACCCCGCGAAGGCGTCGACTTCTTCCCGTTGACTGTCGACTACGAAGAGAAAATGTATTCGGCAGGAAAAATCCCCGGCGGCTTCATTAAGCGCGAAGGTCGTCCGCAGACAAGCGCAATCCTCAAGAGCCGTCTTATTGACAGACCGATTCGTCCGCTATTCCCCGACGGCTTCCGCAATGACGTTCAGATTATCGCAACGGTCATTTGCTTTGACGAAGACAACGCGCCCGAAATCGCTGGCATGATTGGTGCGTCGTGTGCGCTAAGTGTCAGTGACATTCCCTTTGGCGGACCGATAGCCGGTGTACATGTCGGGCGCATTAACGGCGAATTCATCATCAACCCGACTAAGGAACAACTCGACGTTTCCGAAATGGATTTAATCGTTGCAGGCTCCGCCGATGCCGTCATGATGGTTGAGGCGGGCGTTAAGGAGTTGCCAGAAGAAATCGTGCTGGAGGCGATACTTTTTGGACACGAAGAGATTAAAAAGATTGTCGCCTTCCAAGAGGAGATTAAAGCGGCAGTTGGCAAGGATAAAAAGGAAGTCACGCTGTTTAAGCCTGACGAAGATATTGATAAAGCTGTCCGAGAGCTTGCTACCTCAAGAATTGATACCGTCATTCGCAACCCCGACAAGTTGGCAAGAGAGGCGGCACTCGACGAAGTTAAAGCTGAAGTCGTTGAGGCTCTTGCAGAAAAATTCCTCGCTGAAGATTATCCCAACGCCGAGAAAGATATTGGCGCGGTCTTCTATAAGGTTGAAAAAGAAGTAGTTCGCAAGATGATAACGCATGAAAAGATTCGCCCTGACGGTCGCGAGCTTGAAGAGGTTCGCCCGATAAGCTGTGAAGTCGGATTGTTCGCGAGGACGCACGGCTCTGGACTTTTCACACGCGGTCAAACACAAGTCTTGACGATAACGACGCTCGGCGCAATCGGTGACGAACAAATTGTTGACGGTCTCGAACCCGAATACACGAAGCATTACATACACCATTACAACTTCCCCGGCTACAGCGTCGGCGAGGCTAGACCTGCGCGGAGTCCCGGTCGTCGCGAGATTGGACACGGGGCATTGGCGGAGCGTGCACTTGTTCCCGTCATTCCGTCGATTGAAGAGTTCCCTTACACGATTCGGCTTGTCTCGGAAGTGTTGGAAAGCAACGGCTCCAGTTCAATGGGTAGCGTGTGCGGCAGTACGTTGAGCCTCATGCAAGCGGGCGTTCCGATTAAACGACCTGTCAGCGGCGTGGCAATGGGTTTGGTTAAGGACGGCGACGCGCACACGATTTTAACGGATATTCAAGGCATGGAAGACGCGCTCGGCGATATGGACTTCAAAGTCGCGGGCACGACTGAAGGCGTCACGGCGATTCAAATGGATATTAAAGTCGCGGGAATATCGCGGGAGATTTTAAGCGACGCATTGGCTCAGGCGAAGCGCGGCAGAAGTTTTATCTTAGGCAAGATGCTTGAAGTCATCAGCGAACCCGCCGCCGACTTGTCGCCGTATGCTCCACGCGTCCGCACGATGAAAATTGCCGTTGATAAGATTCGCGAAGTCATCGGCACGGGCGGCAAGGTCATCAATAAAATCATCGAGGAAACGGGCGTTGACATCGACATTAACGACGACGGAAATATTTTCGTCACGAGCCGTAGCGTTGAAGGCATCGACCGCGCCATTGAGATTATTGAACAGATTGTTCACGACGTGAAGATTGGCGAAGTCTACGAAGGTCCCGTCACGCGGATTATTCCGACGGGCGCATTCGTTGAAATTTGTTTCGGCAAGGAGGCAATGTGTCACATCTCGCAGTTGTCCGATAAGCGCATTCCGACTGTCGAAGACGCCGTTAAGGTTGGCGACCGACTCAAGGTTAAGATAACGGAGATTGATGACAAGGGCAGAATCAATGCAAGTCATCGCGCACTGCTTGAGGGCGATAATCCTAAGCCGCGAACCTTTGACCGTCCGTATGGTGATAGACAGCCGCGAACCTTTGACAGAACGTCGCGCAGTTCAGATAGACCCGCAAGCAACGATAGACCACCGAGAACTTTCGACAGACCACGCGGCGAATCTCGAACAATTAAAGACCTTAAAGACTTGAAGAATAGTCGCGATAGCAGACGTAGACGCGATAGATAAAGGGAGGTTTCAACTTGGCAACGATAGACAGATTTAAGGATGCAGTTGAGAGCGGAAAGATTACCGACGCTCACGACTTGGAAGTACAGCTTTCTGCGCAGATGAAGTATGATTATCTCGCGGCGATTCACACCATGGAACAACTCGATAAGCTTGCGTGTGAGTTTGAGAATCACAAAAGGGCGCGCGCTAAGTTAAAGGAAGAACTCTTTAAAAGTTGCAAGCAGGCAATTAAGAAACTCGCCGAAGACAATTCCGAGCTTACGTTGAAGAAAATCGACGAGGCAACTAAACTTCTTACCGATTGCCGTCGCGAAATTTTGAAGATTGACAGCACGGAGCGTGAAAGTGAGAAGTTGGCGAAACTTATCAGGGACGGAGTTTCGGCGGGAAGTTGAGGTAAGTTTATGTTCAGGGAAATGCGGCGCAGGAATTGTGTTATCTCAACTGAGACGGCGGAAAAGATTCTTCGCGAAGGTGAATTCGGAGTGTTGGCTCTTTCGGGCGATGATGGCTATTGCTACGCCGTGCCGATTAATTACGCCGTCGAAGGCAACAAGATTTATTTCCATAGTGCTAAGACTGGTCACAAGCTCGACGCGATTAGGAACAACGATAAAGTTTCCTTCTGCGTCGTCGACCGCCACGAAGTCATTGCCGAAGAGTTCACGACGTATTTTAGTAGCGCGATTGCCTTTGGGCGGATTCGTATCGTCGAAGATAACGACGACCCCGATAAGTTGCGTGGGCTTGAACTGCTTGCCGATAAGTATTCATCGACGGCTAGCACAGAGCGTCGCGCAAAGGAACTCAGCAGATTAGATGCGTT
The DNA here is from genome assembly GCA_946543495.1 of uncultured Selenomonadales bacterium. Taxonomy (GTDB): domain Bacteria; phylum Bacillota; class Negativicutes; order Selenomonadales; family Selenomonadaceae; genus Quinella. Next base: position 3,142 of record CAMNLS010000103.1, read on the forward strand.
AGTCGTGCCCGTGATGACGATTGAACATTTGACGGGCAAGGCGGCGCGTGAACTCGTTAAACGTGGAGATTTAAAATGATGCCGCTTGAGTTCGTGGAAAGATATTATCTGCACGACAGTAGCATTGAGAAAATCGATTTCGACGCCAACAATAAAGTTCTCGTGCTTTTAATCGAACTCTGCTTCTGGTGGCAACCGTGGTACAACAAAGACGAGCCGACTAATGGCTTGATTCGCGTGACGTTCAAGGACGTTTCTAGCTTTGAATACGACGATGATATTGCCAATAGAATTTTTTCCGATGAACTCGACAGCGAAATCCTTCTGGGCGATTACGACGACGGGAATTTAATCATCATTGCAGTTGAATATTCAGAGCCTGAGGAAATTTATTATCAGCTCAAGATTAAAGCGGCGGGCGTCGAAGTCGAAGAACTTTCGCGATATACGCTGTGACGGAGGTTTTTATGGAGAAAAATTTTTTAACGTACAATATGGAAGTCAACGGGCTGTGGCAGGAAGTCAAATTCAGTGAGGCGAACGTCGAAGAAATCTTTATGCCGTTCCTGCGTGAACTTACCGATTTAAAGATGACAATGGATAGGAAAGTTATCGCTTATCTTGCTGGGCCGCCCGGAGTCGGTAAGTCGACGCTTGCGCAGTTTTTGGAAAGGCTAAGCCGCGAACGTTCAAACGAGGTCGATAAAGTTCGTGCGCTGGGCATTGACGGCTATCACTACACGGCGGCTTACATGAACATCACCAACATTGAACGCGACGGCGAACAAGTCTTAATGCGTGACATCAAAGGAGCCTCCGAAACTTTTGATATGGATTTGCTCGTTGATAAGATTCGCGAGCTTAGGCAAGAGGGCACCGATTGGAACATTTACGACCGCAAGATTCATGACGTGTTGCCCGATTATCTGAGCGTTGAGGACGACATTCTGTTGATTGAAGGCAACTACCTCTTGCTTAAGGAGGCGGGCTGGACTAATGTCCGCGTGCTTAGCGATTACTCCGTTTTCATTGAGGCGGAACCGCAACTTCTGCGCGAACGTTTAATCAATCGCAAAGTCGCGGGCGGCAAGTCTCGTGAAGAGGCGGAAAGGTTCTTTGACTTCAGCGACAGCAAAAATATCGAGCGCGTGTTAAATAATTCTGCGCGGGCGGACGAAACGTGGAAGCTTTTATCGGACGGCGACCTTGAGAAGCAATTAGGAATTGGGAATTAGGAATGGGGAAATTCAAAGCTCATGCCAACAACGTCGCCTTGCCGCATACGATATTCAGTTTGCCTTTCGCCTTAGCAAGTTCATTCATGGCGACGCAAGGGCACCCCAACTTATTGACGGTCGTATTAATCTTGGTGGCGATAACGTCAGCGCGGTGGGCGGCAATCGTCATCGATAACATCGCCGATTTAAAGTACGATAAACTTCAGCCGCGCTTATCTTATCGGGCAATGGTCAGGGGCGAAATTTCCAAAGGCGAGGCGTTAATCTTCGTCGCGTTGTGTATGGTCGTGCTCGTCGTTACAGTCGCGCAACTGCCGCCGATATGTTTAAAGCTCTTGCCCGTGGCGGCGGTGCCGTTCATCGTCTACCCGTTCACGAAACGATTTACAGCGTGGTGTCACCTGTTCTTAGGCTTAGCAATCGCAATGGCTCCGGCGGGCGCGTGGGTCGCCTTGACCGAATCAATTTCCTTGCCGATGATTATCTTATGCGTGGCGGTGGCATTGTGGATTGGAGCCTTCGATGCGGTTTATGGTGCTCAGGACGAACGCTTCGACAAGTCACAGCGTCTTCACTCCTTAGCGACTAAGTACGGGGCGGCGGGTGCGCTCAACATTGCTCGCGGTCTTCATGTCATCTCGATTGCTTGTTTTGTAATCGTCGGGTTGATGCTCGGCTTGGGCAAGCTTTACTTCGTTGGCGTGGCTATTGCGGCTTTGGCTCTTGTCTATCAACATGCTATCGTTCGCCCGAATGATTATCGCGAAGTCACTCAAGCTTACTTTATGCGCAATGGCATTGTTTCCATCGCAATTTTTATTTTCACGTGGCTAAGCTACGAATAACGTTAAACGGATTAGAAAAACACCTTCCGCGATTGGGAGGTGTTTTTTTGTACGAAAAAAGCCCCCGCGTTGAACGGAGGCTTTGGGATTTTCTTTATTGGTCGGAACGACGAGACTTGAACTCACGACCTCT
>CAMNLS010000104.1 GCA_946543495.1 uncultured Selenomonadales bacterium
AGAGCGTTTGACGGCTACGGCTATAAAACCACGTGTAGCCCGTCTCAATCGTCTTGTTGAGTGATTCTTCGTTCATGTAGGCAAGCATGAGCACTTGTCCGCTTTCCTCTTGCACAATCGCTGGAACAAGTCCGCGCTCGTCGAATTTTATTTTGCTGATGTCAATGTCCATAAAAAAGACCTCCCTTATTTCGCCTATTGTAGCTAATTTCGGGCGGCGTGGCAAGCTTTTAATTCAGACGTGTGACAAAGACGAGGCTTTATGCTATAGTAACCAACATGAATTGATTAACGTTGATGAGGTGATGACATGAAGAAAATTTTTTTACTCATGCTGATGATTTTGACGCTTAGCGGTTGCGGCAATTCAGCTCAAGACAAAACTACCGCCGAGACGGCTAAAGCTCAAGTCGTCGACAAGACTCCGGCTCCGACTGCCGCCGCTGACAAAAAAATTCTCGTCGTGTACTTCTCGCGCACGGGCGAAGAATACGGCGTGGGCAGAATCACTAAAGGCAACACGGCGATTGTGGCTGACTACATCGCGCAGAAACTCAACGCGAACACCTTTGAAGTCAAAGCCGCCACGCCTTATCCTGACGAATACGAAGCTTGTACGGAACTAGCAAAGCAGGAGCTTGAATCAAACGCAAGACCAGCTTTTGCGGCTAATGTCGGGAACCTTGCGCAGTACGATACAATCTTTGTTGGCTATCCAATTTGGTGGGGAGCTTTGCCGCGTGTGATGATGACTTTCCTTGAGGCTAACGACTTCAGCGGCAAGACAATCATTCCGTTTTGCACGCATGGCGGTAGCGGCTTGGCAGGCACTGAACGCGAGATTAAAGAGGCTTGCCCGAATGCAAACGTTCTTCAAGGCTTGGCGATTAGCGGACGTGCCGCGCAGAATGACTTCACTGCCGCTCAAAAGGACGTTGACACTTGGATTAAAGACTTAGGCTATTAAAAAAAATTCTTTTGTGATATACTCTCCGCAACGAAACTTGAGGGGAGTAATTTTTTTTTGAGCAACGATAAACCAAAACGTTCTTTCCGAGTCATCTTTAAGCTTATAAGATTTATTATTGCAATGGTGCTGACGTTTGTTATCTCGTTCGCCGTGACTCTGTATCTTAAAAGCGATAATCCCACTGGTCAAATTGATTCCATTGCCGACGAAATTTTTTCCGATGACAAGCCGTTGAAACGCGGTAAGGCACCAGAAATAAAAACGCTCTTCGACGATCGCAACAGTCAACCTTTTGACCCTTCCAAATACGATGACAGTAAAAAAACTTCCGTCGCCCCGACCAGATATGACGACGATAAAAAAGTTTCCGTCGATACGACACCCACTCGCGAAGAAGAAGAACTTGGCGTTCTTGATAGCGTCGACCGCATGACTTCTATTATCCCAGCCGTCGAGGAAAAGGTAAAAGGTCTTGAACACTACGTCACGATAGATAAATTACCGCCTCTCCTCTGTCAAGCCGTTGTTGCCGTCGAAGACAATCGCTTTTATAAGCACAAGGGCTTTGACTTTATCGGCATTGCCCGCGCAGTCTTCGTGAACGTCGAAGCGGGCGAAATTCAAGAGGGAGCGTCGACTATCACTCAACAGACCGTGAAGAATCTTTTCCTTACAAGCGACCAAACCTTCACGCGCAAAGCTGAAGAACTCGTCCTTGCTATGAATATGGAAAAGGACTTCGATAAAGACAAGATACTTGAAATATATTTGAACGTGATTTATTTTGGCTCGAACTTTTATGGGATTTATGACGCGGCGCAAGGTTACTTTGGTAAAGAGCCAGCCGACTTGACGATTGCTGAATGTGCTATGCTTGCCGGTCTTCCGAATGCGCCGAGCCTCTATTCCCCTTACGTTGACTTCCACCTTGCTAAAAAACGTCAGCTCATTGTTATCGACGCAATGGAGAAATACGGCGTCATAAGCAGTCGCGAAGCCGAAAGTGCACGCATTGAAGAAATTATCCTTGCGCAATAAAAAAAGACTGCCGCTTAGACAGCCGTGCAGATTATTTCTTAACGAGCTTGGAACCGCTGATTTTGTAAGTGTCGTCGTTAATGTGGAAAGTCGTCGCCGTGAAATCTTTTAACGTGACGGAGCCGCCCTTGACGTTAAGCGTGAGGACTTCATTTTTGTAAGACGACGTGAATGTAAGCCCGTCAAGCGTGAGCGTGTCATTGTTGTCGAAACCGACGATAGTATCTTTGCCGTCGCCGCTGGAGTAGAAGAAAGTATCCGCGCCCGAATTGCCACACAATGAATCATTACCTACGCCGCCCCAGAGCGAATCATTGCCCGCGCCGCCGTAAAGCTTATCATCACCTGCGCCGCCATAAAGTTTATCATTGCCGCCTTGACCGTAAAGTCTATCGTTGCCGGCGTCGCCAAGGATTGAATCGTTACTTTCGCCGCCATAGATTTTATCATTGCCCGCGCCGCCGTAAATCGTATCCTTCGATGAACCGCCGGTTATCGTGTTGTTCTTCGAGTTGCCAATGATTTTAACTTTGGTCGTTCGCTCACTACCGTCAATAACTTTAATATCCGAACCAGCTGTCACGGACGATTTACTCAAGTCGTTTACGATTAGAGTTGTGCCGCCGACAATCGACGAATATTCCTTGCCCGACGTATCAAGCAAAGTAATCTTCGCGCCTTTTGCCTCTTGAACGGTGAAGTTGCCACTGCCGACATAAAAAATAACATTCGAGCCACTGACCTTTGACCTTGAAATATCAGCCACATTGACAGAAATTTTATCGCCCGCCGCGTAGTCGGTGATAGTATCGTTGCCCGCCGTGTAGATAAAGATATCGTCGCCCGTGCCGCCCGTTAGTAAATCGTCGCCCGTGCCGCCGCTTAAAGTATCGTTACCCGCGCCGCCGTTCAAACTGTCATTGCCAGAGCCGCCATAGATTTTATCGTCGCCGTCATCGCCCCAGAGAATGTCTTTACCATTGCTCCCCTTAATCGTGTCGTTGCCGCCCGCGCCGAAGATTGAATCTTTGCTCTTACTGCCGACGAGTGATTCAGCCTCATCATTGCCGAAGATTAATTTACCTGTGTCAAGTATCAACGATTGACCGCCAGAAGGATAATTCAGCGCGGCTTGCTTAGCTAACCAACGCAGGAAGATATAGCCGCCCGCATAAGCATTAGCATTGCCGGAGCCGGAACTCAAGCTTAAAGAACTTTTTAACTTCGTGGGGTTGTCCACCAACGTTTCAATAATTTTTTGCCTTAAGTCGTCGATACCGTGCGTTAATTCCGCTAAACCTTCCAAGATGAACTGCGGCAGAGATTTGCAACTTGCCACCTTAGACATCATCACAACGTGCGTTAATTCGTGAGCAAGTGTCCTATCCAAATAGCCGGGATTGTTTGGGCTTTTGCCGTTCACGTCGCCGCTTGAAAAGCTGTTAAAATACGCGGTGTTTATAACTAATGTTATCGTCTGCCGTCCGTTTATATTTTTCGGATAATTAGTGTAGGCTAAGTAGCCGCCGCTCTTATCTTTTTTAAATTGTATGGTGAGGTCTTTAACTGTGGTGTCGGCGTCGGCAAGGCTGTAGCCGTAAGAGTTCTTGATAAGAGTTAAGCCCGCTTCCGCCCACCAAGTCTTCAAGGCTCGCCAGATATATTTTTCGTCGTCAGTCGTCGGCGTCTTATACAGTCGGATAGTCAAGCCGTCCTTAGTCGTGAACGAAGAGGCATTAAAGCTCGTGTTTAGCTTGCCGCTCTCCGGAACGATACTTGCCGCTGTTTTAGTTGAGCCGCCGCCCGCGTCGGAACCTGTGATTGCGCCGGTGTCCGCGTTGTTTAGGTTTATCCCGCACCTTGACGATAAGAATTTACTTGCGCCGTAGGTGTTAAGCTCCTTTAGCATTTTATTTATCGCCGTCGTCGCGTCGGTTAGGTAGCCGCCCGAAGCATAAGCGATTGCCTGATTCAATGCGTCCTTGCCCGAAGTGATTGCGTTTATATCCAACGAGTGCATAAATCTTTTAATGACGCCCTGTTGAGTAGTCGCCATGAGTGATTCTCCTTCCTAAAAACTAACCTCCACGCCGTCGCCCATGCGGCTTAGCCAATCGAAAAATCTTTTGCTAGGGACGATACCGCGTTCAATCTTCACGCCCTTGATATTTCCTTCAACGACCTGCCACGTCTCATAGCCCGTCGAGAAGTTTGATTCGGTCTGCGCGGCAGGATTTTTCTTTATCATCAGCGTGCCGTCCTCCAAGCTCCAAATGACATTCCTGCCACCGTTAATCGTCCTGTCGCCGCAATAGCAGAAAGTAAACGCGCCGTCGCCTATCGTCTTGACACTCACGGGGATTGTTAGCTGTTCAAGGCGTTTGCACTCCGCGAAGGCATTAGCAGAAATTTTCTTCACGCCCTCTTCAATGATTATCTTTTGAATGTCGCGGAGACTGTCACGCCACGGCGTCTCCGAGTAGGAATAACTTTTTATCTCGCTCACACCCCCGACTGTCAATGTTTTGCCTTCGACCTTCCAACGCAATGATTCGACGGCGGCTTGAGGCGTGAACTTACTGACGGGTTGCGGCGTCGGCTCGATAGGGAGAGGAGCTTTATCAACCTTCCAACTCAATGATTCAACGGCGGCTTGAGGTGCGGGCTTGGGCTTGGTGACGGGTTGAAGCGTTGGCTTAATAACATGTGCAGAATTATATGGAATAAGTCGTGCGCGGTTGCCTTGCGATAAATGTTTTTCAAAGCCACGTCTTCGTGGATAATGAATTTCTTTAAGGCTATTACAACCTCCGAAAACTTTTTCGCCAATAGATTCGACAGAAAAAGGAATTGTTATTTCCTCCAAGCTTGTACAATTTCTGAAAGCCCGTTTGCCAATAGAAATGACTTTATCTGGGATTGTTATGCTAGTCAAGCTTGTACAATCGCTGAAAGCTCGTTCGCCAATAGATTTGACAGAAAAAGGAATTGTTATTTCCTTCAAGCTAGTACAATCGCTGAAAGCCCATTTACCAATAGAAGTGACGCTATCGGAGATTGTTACACTATTCAAGCTTGTACAACCAGTGAAAGCATATCTTCCGATATGAGTGACGCCATCTGTAATTATGATATTTTTTATAAAGTCTCGTTTATTGCTCCATGGGGTATCTGTTACTGCGAGGTAATTTTCCATGTTGCCTGTGCCGCTGATTGTGAGCATGCCTTTGTTATCGAGTATCCACGTTAAATTTTCTCCGCATGTGCCGCTTGCCATTTCGATTGCCTCCTAAAAAAATCGCCGCCTGAGTTTTCAAGCGACGATAGAACGGTTTATAAGATGAAC
>CAMNLS010000105.1 GCA_946543495.1 uncultured Selenomonadales bacterium
CCGCGAACATGCCCGCATCAAAGAACGGACGCCGATAACACGTGTCATGAATTCTATTGCCGTAAAATTGCTTCGGACGACCGTCAGCGTCAACTGGCGGCAAACTTCCAAATAAAGCAACGTGCATAACAACGCCCGTCATAACTTCGGGTATCGGAGGACAGCCCGGAACTTTTACGACAGGTTTTCCGCCTACAAAGTGTTCAATGCCCGCTGAACCCGTTGGATTTGGATTAGCCGCTTGAATTCCGCCGTAAGCTGAACAAGAACCGTAAGCAATAATCGCCGCCGCGCCCTTAGCAGCCTTTTCGAGCAAATGCGTGAACGTGTGACCGCCGCTCATGCAGTAAACGCCGCTGTCACGCGTGGCAACCGCGCCTTCGACCGCCAGAATGTATTGCCCGTTGTATTTGGCAATCGTTTCTTCAAGATGAGCCTCAAACGGTGCACCGCAAGCCGCGCTTAATAAATGGTCGTATTCAAGCGCGATTGATGATAATACAACGTCCGAGGCAAGTGGCGCGCCCGAACGAATAAAGGATTCGTCACAGCCCGTGCATTCGTGCCCATGAATCCAAATTACGACCGGCAACGGTTTAGTCTCCGCCGCCTCAACGACTTTCGAGAACATATCCATGCTGAAGCCCATAAGCGATGTCAGCGCGACACAGCCCTTTAAGAAGCTCCGACGACTGAAGCCGCGCCTTAGATATGCTTCCCATAAACTCTCCCTTTTTTCCAATTTTCGCCCCTCCTTAATGATTGGCAATGATACGCATAATGAGTTCTAAAAAATTTTAACACGCTCCGTGAAGTATTAACGCGGTATCGGCAACAATTTTCGCCAAATTTTTTATAAATCCTTCCCAATGTTTAATCGCCGCCCATAAAAAACGCCGCGCTAATTTTAGTCCGTATAACCAATAAAAAAGCAGAAGACTTCCAAAAGCTCGCTGAACTTCCTTCAAGTCTTCTGCCGTTCGTGCGCTATGAAACTAATTCAATTCGTTGCGATGATTAAAACGTTTGACTGCGTGTCGAAACTTTATCTTGAACGTAAGCAACGAAATCATCGACGCTCAGATTGACGCTATCCTTTGAGCTGTACTTTCTAATCGGAAGGACGCCCGTTTCAACTTCTTTATCGCCAATAACAATCGTGTAAGGAATCTTGCGGACTTGGCTGTCACGAATCTTTTTATTAATCTTCTCGTTGCGGTCGTCGACTTCGGCGCGGAGATTGAGCGCGAAAAATTTATCGGCAAGCTCTTTAGCGTAGTCAACGTGCTTATCGGTTATCGGCAAAATTTTTATCTGCACAGGAGCAAACCACACGGGGAACGCGCCCGCGTAATGTTCAATCAAAATGCCAATGAACCGTTCGATACTTCCATAAACCACGCGATGAACCATGATTGGACGATGCTTTTCGCCGTCCTCGCCGATGTAGTTGAGGTCAAATTTTTCAGGCAAGAGCATATCAAGTTGAATCGTTCCGCATTGCCACGTTCTACCGATTGAGTCTTTCAAGTGGAAGTCAATCTTCGGACCATAAAACGCGCCGTCGCCCTCGTTGATGACGTATTCAAGCCCGCGATGCTCCAGAGCCTTCCGCAAAGCGTCGGTTGCAAGTTCCCACGTCGCATCGTCGCCCATTGAGTTTTCGGGGCGCGTCGACAGTTCCGCCTTGTACGTAAGCCCGAACGTTTTATAAACCTCGTCGAACAAGTCAATCGTCTTTTGAATCTCCGGTTCGACTTGCGCGGGCGTCATGAAAATATGCGCGTCGTCCTGCGTGAAGTTGCGGACTCTGAACAAGCCGTGAAGCACGCCGCTTTTCTCGTGACGATGAACCAAGCCGAGTTCGCCGAGTCTCAACGGCAAGTCGCGGTAGCTGTGCACGTGCGTATTATAAACCAACATGCCGCCCGGACAATTCATAGGCTTAACGGCGTAGTCTTCCTCGTCAATCTTCGTGAAGTACATGTTCTCTTTGTAATGATCCCAATGCCCCGAAGTCTCCCACAGCTTACGATTTAAAATTATCGGCGTCTTAATCTCTTGATAGCCGTAGCGACGATGAACCGCCCGCCAATAATTAATCAGCTCGTTGCGAATGGTCATGCCGTTGGGGTGGAAGAACGGGAAGCCAGGTCCTTCGTCGTGCAGGCTGAACAAGTCTAACTCCTTGCCGAGTTTGCGATGATCTCGACGCGCCGCCTCCTCAAGCATGGTCAGATAAGCTTTAAGCTCGTCTTTAGTTTCAAACGCCGTGCCGTAGATACGTTGAAGCATTTTATTATGTTCGTCGCCGCGCCAATACGCGCCCGCAATGCTCATTAGCTTGAAGGCTTTAACCTTGCCCGTCGATTGAACGTGCGGACCTGCGCAGAGGTCAGTAAAGTCACCTTGCGTAAACAAAGAAATCTCCGCGCCTTCGGGCAATGCCTCAATCAGCTCGACTTTATAAATCTCGCCTTCGTCCGAAAACTTCTTCAAGGCGTCGGCTCTCGGTAGCGTCGAACGTTCAAGCTTAAGATTCTGCTTAATGATAGCTTTCATCTCGCGTTCGATGTCGGCAAGGTCTTCGTCGGTGATTTTATGTTCGGTGTCGATATCGTAATAAAAGCCGGTGTCAATCGCCGGACCGATAGCAAGTTGAACGCCGCGCCCGTCCGCGCCGCCGTAGAGATGCTTTATCGCTTGCGCCATGATATGTGAGGCGGTGTGGCGCAGTGAGTGCAGAGCCTCCGCGCCTTCGACTTCCGCCAACGTTCCATCCTTAGTTATTATCGTCATTTATATTCCCTCCTATGTCTTGATTCGTCCGCGCTACGCAGTATAGTTCAGCAAAACAGAAACTTCAACTAAAATTTATTTCTCGTTGCGGCGTAAAGTTCGCGAGTCTCTTTTTTGACAGTGTAGCAGGATTATTTTATAATCAAAAAAATTCTTTAGCAAGTGTGGTGAGTCAAATGAAGATTCAAGGCGCGGTCATCATAGAACAGGGCGTGACGTTTGCAATCGTCGTAGTCAGTCAAACTGTTACTAATTACACTTCGCGGGCGGTACGTGTGCGGGCGCATTTGTCACAGTACTTTAGGAACATGCCAATAATTTTAATGTCGCAAGACTCGAACGGCACGCCGCACTATTACGGACGCAAAGACATCGTAGCGTTTCTGCGCTCCATTCGGCTCGACCAAATCCCGTGGAAGGAGTATCACATTTACTGATGAAAATTTTAATGCACATGTGTTGCGCCCCTTGCTCGTGCTACCCAACGAAACGTCTACGCGAAGAAGGCTTGGAGCCCGTCGGTTACTTCTTTAATCCAAACATTCATCCTTATCAAGAGTGGCGGCAACGTTTGAGGACTGCGCGGGAGTTCGTCGAGAAGGTCGGGATAAAATTTTTCGCGGACAATCATTACGGCTTGCGCGAGTATCTGTCAAAGGTTTCAAGCGTCGTCGACGAGCAAGACACGATTGAACACGGCGACGGCTTCCATAAACGTTGCGGCATCTGCTACGCGTGGCGATTGAGTGAGACTGCCCGCTTTGCCGTTGAAAATAATTTCGAGCTGTTCACGTCGACACTTCTTTACAGCCGTCATCAAAATCACGAGCAGATAAAAAAAATCGCCGAGCATTTTGCGAACATGTTCGGCGTAAAATTTTTTTATGAAGACTTCCGCGACGGTTGGCAGGAAGGCATTGACTTAAGCTTGGAGCTTGGACTCTACCGGCAAAATTATTGCGGCTGTATCTTCAGCGAGGAAGAACGTTTCAGCAACGACTTGCGCAAGGCTCGTAAAAAATTTTTCAAGCACGAAAGTTAATCCGAAGCCGTCATGGATGACGGCTTCCGCCGCTTTTACGTGATGTAAAACTGCGGCGAACACCCGCTTCGCTTGTCGCAACCGTCGACGCAGTAGACGACGAACGCCCCTGCGAGGGGTCTTTTCTTTCCGCTTCTCTTTCTTTGGACAAGCAAAGAAAGGGAAGATTAAAACGCTTATTTCTCTTGAGCGGCTTTGTGTTCTTCGATAATCTTTTCAGCGAGCTTATCGGGCATCGGTTCATAGCGTGCGAACTTCAACGAGTAAGACGCCCTGCCTTGAGTCTGCGAACGGAGGTCAGTCGCGTATTTATAAAGCTCACTCGACGGAACGTAGGCTTTGACTTCGGTCATGCCCTTGCCCTTAGGATCCATGCCGAGAATCTTTCCGCGTCTTGAGTTAAGGTTGCCGATGATGTCGCCCATGTAGTTTTCGGGCGTGAGGACGGTTATCTCTTCAATCGGCTCAAGCAGAATCGGATTGGCGGCGAGGATACCTTTTTTAATCGCGATGGACGTTGCCATTTTGAACGCAGCTTCGGAGCTGTCGACTGCGTGATAAGAACCGTCATAAAGATTGACGCTTACATTGACGACCGGATAACCCGCGATAACGCCTTCCGCTAAAGTTTCCTGCGTGCCCTTCTCAACGGCGGGGAAGTATTGACGCGGAACACTGCCGCCGAAAATGCTTTCCGACCAAACGTTACCATTGTTGACTTCGGGATTAGCGTCTTTGTTCGGTCCAATCCTCAACCAAACATCGCCGTATTGACCGTGACCGCCGGATTGTTTCTTATGCTTACCTTGCACTTCGACTTCCTTGCGAATGGTCTCACGATAAGCAACGCGCGGTTCGCCCAAAACCATCTTCACGCCGAACTTGCGCTGAATCTTATCGCTTAAAATATCCAAATGAACTTCGCCGACGCCCTTAAGAATCGTCTGCTTCGTCTCGGCATTTTTTACAAGCCAAATCGTTGGGTCTTCGTCCTGTTGACGAATTATCGCGCTAAAGACTTTATCTTCCTCGCCCTTCTTCTCGGAGGTAACAGCCATTGCCAACATCGGTTCGGGATATTGAATGCGCTCATACTTAATCGGAGCCGCCTTGTCGCAAAGGGTGTCGCTGGTCTTAGCATTGGCAAGCTTGCTCGTAACGACGATATCGCCCGCGTGCGCCACGTCGACGGGAATTTGCTTCTTGCCTTGCATGGTGAACAGTCCGCTTAAACGTTCCTGCCCTTCGTTGTTCGCGCCGATAAGTTGATAAGTCGCGTCGCCCTTCATATCGCCGCTAATCACGCGCACATAAGACATACGCCCAACGAACGGGTCAACCAACGTTTTGAAAATCTGCCCGCTGAACGGCTCGGAAATCTTGCGTTCGACAAGCTCATCAGTCTTGGGATTAATGCCGTGATACTCTTTG
>CAMNLS010000106.1 GCA_946543495.1 uncultured Selenomonadales bacterium
GGGCGCGGCGAGCCGTCACGGGACAATATGCCATTGAAAATTTCGGCGCGGAAGTTGTCATACTCGACGACGGCTATCAGCATTGGCAAGTTATTCGCGACTTGGATATTCTTTTAATCGACGCGGTGTCCGTCTTCGGCAATGGGCACTTGTTGCCGCGCGGCACTCTTCGCGAGTCGATGTCACATATCAGCCGCGCTGATGTTTGCTTGATGACTAAGGTTGACCAAGCCCGCGAAGGCTCCTGCGAACTTATCCGCAAGACCGTCCGCAAATACAATTCCACCGCGCAGATTGTCGAGAGCATTCACGAGCCGCGTTGCCTTATTCCGCTTGCCGATTGGTCGACTGATTTGGCGGGCGACGGTATCAGCGTTGAAACGATTAACGGGCGCAAAGTTATGGCGGTATCGGCTATTGGTAATCCGGCGTCGTTTGAAAGGACGTTACGTGACTTAGGCGCGGAAATTATTTCAAGCCTGCGATACCCCGACCACCACGACTATACGATTATGGAGATGGAAGACATCTTGCGGCAAGCTGATTCGTTCGCGGCGGAAATGATTATCGTCACGGAGAAGGACGCCGTTAAAATCCCCGACGAGGTTGCAGAGGAGAATTGGAACATTCCGATTTACGTTATAAGCGTCGAGGTTAAGTTTCAGACGGGCGCGGACGACTTCAAAAAGCTTTTGCGCGACAGATTGGAGGCTAAGGTCAGAGGGGGAGCCAAATGAACTTAAAGTACAGGGCGTTACGAAACTTAAAGGATTTGCATTGGACTAATTTTATCTTGTTGACGATAGCGGGCACGATTAATGCGTTCGGCGTTATGCTGTTCATGTATCCGGTTAAGCTTTACGATAGCGGCATTTCGGGCGTATCAATGCTACTCAATCAGCTAACGCCGGAGACTTACACTCTTAGTTTGTTCTTAGTGATATTCAACGTGCCGATATTTATGTTCGGGCTGAAGAAGCAAGGCTTTGCGTTCACGGTGTATTCGGTCTTCGCGGTCGTTATATACTCGGTGGCGTCGGGGTGCCTATCAAGTTATTTTCCGCTTGACGAGGTGCCCGAATCACCGTTAGCAGGGAATGATTTATTGTTGTGCGCTATCTTCGGCGGGACGTTATCGGGCATTGGTAGCGGCATGACGATTCGGGAAGGCGGCGCGATTGACGGCATCGACGTTTTATCAGTCATCTTCGCTAAGGGCTTAGGGTTATCGCTCGGCTCGTTCGTCATGATATTTGACACGATTCTTTATATCATCTGCGGAATCATCGTAGGCAGTTGGATCTTGCCGCTTTATTCGATTGTGACTTACTATATCGGCTCGCAAGTCGTTGATTTCGTCGTCGAAGGTCTTGACCGTTCTAAGAGCGCGATGATTGTCACGACTAAGGCGGAAGAAATCTCCAACGCCCTTAGCGAACAATTCCAATCGAGCGGCACGATTATAAATGCGATTGGCGGCTACTCCAAAGAGGATAAGCAGATTATTTACTTCGTTATCAATCACTTCCAGATTAACAAGCTCAAAAAGCTCGTCTACGAAATTGACAAGACGGCGTTTATCTCTCTATATGAGGTTTCTGACATCATCAAGAAAAAGCAAATCACGCACAATAAGTAAGGAGGTTCACACTATGAAAATAATTTTGACAGGAGACAGACCCACGGGCAAACTTCATCTCGGACATTATGTCGGCAGTCTTCGTGAGCGCGTGCGCTTGCAGGACAGCGGCGAATTCGACGAGATTTATATAATGATAGCCGACGCCCAAGCACTCACCGACCACGCTGGCACGCCTGCTAAGGTTCGCGAAAATATTTTGAACGTCGCGCTTGATTATCTCGCCGTAGGGCTTGACCCTGCTAAGTCGACAATCTTTATTCAGTCGCAAATCCCGCAACTGTTCGAGCTTACGGCTTACTACATGAATATCGTCACGGTGTCGAGGCTTGAACGCAATCCGACTGTCAAAGCTGAAATCGCGCAGAAGAACTTCGAGGCGAGTATCCCCGCTGGTTTCCTTTGCTATCCTGTCAGCCAAGCCGCAGACATCACTGCCTTTGATGCTAACGTCGTTCCCGTCGGCGAAGACCAAGCCCCCATGCTTGAACAGACTCGCGAAATCGTCCGCAAGATGCATGAGCTTTACGGCGAAGGAATTTTAGTTGAGCCGGAAATCTTTTTGCCAAACAGTCAAGTTTGCAGACGACTTCCGGGCATTGACGGCAAGGCGAAGATGAGTAAGACGCTCGGCAATGCTATTTATCTTAGCGACGACAGCGCGACCCTTGCCGCGAAGATTAAGAACATGTACACCGACCCGACGCACATTAAAGTTAGCGACCCCGGACACGTTGAAGGCAACGTCGTCTTCACGTATCTTGACGCCTTCGCGACGGACACTGCCAAAGTCGCTGAGCTTAAGGAACATTATCAACGCGGCGGCTTAGGTGATGTCGTTGTCAAAAAATATCTGCGCGAAGTTCTTGAAGAGACCTTAGAGCCGATTCGCCGTCGTCATGCACAATACGAGGCGCGCCCTGATGAAGTCATGGACATTCTCAAGGAAGGCACTAAGAAGGCTCGCGCTAAGGCGTCGCAGGTTCTCAATCGCGTCAAGCGTGCAATGAAGATTGATTACTTTAGTTAAGGAGGTTCATAGCGTGAAGAAATTTTTTAGCCTAGTATTAATCGTAACGTTGATATTGTCGTTGACTGCCTGCGCGGACGCCGCTAATAAGTCGAAGGTAAAATTTAAGAAGAGCCAACTCAAGAAGCTTGAACTCGTCGAGGCACCTAAACACGGCTTGCCAATGATTGTCCTGCGCGAAGATTATTCCGACGTTCCGATTTTCGGGGAGCCTGTCGCCACGCAAGGACAGATGGTTAACTACATCAAGAAGCGCAATCCGAATCCGAAGATTAACTGCACCGTTGAACAGCTCGTCAACCTTTACTACGTCGAAGGAGATCGCGAAGGCATTCGACCCGACATCACTATTTGTCAAGCGATTAAGGAGACGGGCATTTGGGGCTACGGCGGAGACGTTATCCCCGAACAAAATAATTATTGCGGCTTAGGCACGACGGGCGGCGGCGTCAAAGGCGCGTTCTTCGATACGCCTCAACTCGGAGTTCGTGCGCATGTTCAACATTTGCTTGCTTACACGTCGAAGCGTCCGCCGCGTGTGGAGATTGTCGACCCGCGTTATGAGTTGATACAAAAGTTCCGCCCGCAAATCTTTGGCAAGCTCACCAAGTGGACGGAGCTCAACGGCGTGTGGGCTGTGCCGGGTCATCACTACGGCGAAGACATTTTGAACTTGTGGATACAAGCGCAAATGCCCGACGGTAGCGACGCTTCCCTTGAGGCGGCGGACTTGAAAGTTTTGCTTGAAGACGACAAGGCGGCGGCTCGTGTTTATCGCGGGATAGTCAACATGGAGCGCGAAAATTTCTACGACGCGGAAGATGACTTCAAAGCGGCTCTTGAGGTTGAGTCTGAACTTAAGGAGGCTCTCTTCAACTTGGCTCTTACACAAGAAAGCCTTTTGCATCTCGACGACGCCATTAAAACTTATGACAAGCTTTTGACGGTCGATGATAGATTTGTTGACGGCTGGTATAATCGCGGGCGGCTTAAGCTCATCAAGAACGATTACGCGGGCGCAATAGCTGACTTTAAATCATCACTTGCGATTGAGACGATTAACCCCGACGCTTACAACGACATTGCCATTGCCTACTTCAAGCAAAAGAAATATGAGGACGCTTGGTTGAACATTCAAAAAGCCGCCGCGCAGTCCACCACTAATCCAGTTGTCAAAGAGAACTACGAAAAATTTGCGGCTTGCGTCAAAGTCAAGAAGAAATAATTTCGGGCAAAAAATTTTTCAACCGTTCAGCAATTTGCTTGAGCGGTTTTTATTTTGTATAATGCAAAGAAACTTTTGGAGGTTGAGACTTTGAAATTTGCAAGACGCATGGAACATTTCGGCGAGGGAATATTCTCAAGGCTTGCCGCTATGAAGCAACAAAAAATTTCAGCGGGCAAAGAAGTCATAGATTTATCAATCGGCGCACCGAACATACCGCCGCCCGCGCACGTCATGAAAGTTTTATCGGAGGAGGCACTCAAGCCGCAGAATTATGTTTACGCGGTAACCGACACCCGCGAACTACTCAACGAGGCGAGCGATTGGTATCGTCGCCGCTATGGTGTGGAGCTTGACCCCGCGTCGGAAGTTTGTTCGCTGTTTGGTTCGCAAGAGGGCTTGTCTCACATTGCCTTGACCTTGATTGATGACGGCGATTTAACTTTAGTTCCTGACCCGTGCTATCCCATCTTTGCTGATGGTCCGAAGATTGCCGGCTCGAAGATTTTCTTTATGCCTCAACTACGCGAACACGATTATATCATTCAGCTTGATAAGATTCCGAGCGACGTTGCCGCCCGTGCAAAATTTATGGTCGTCTCCTATCCAAACAACCCGACAACCGCCACTGCACCCGCTGACTTTTACGAACGATTGATTCACTTCGCTAAACGCAATGATATTATCGTTCTGCACGACAACGCCTATAGCGAATTAGTTTTCGACGGGATACGCGGCTTGAGTTTCCTCAGCTTCAAGGGCGCGAAGGAGGTAGGCGTCGAGTTTAATTCACTGTCGAAGACTTACGGCTTTGCGGGTGCTCGCGTTGGCTTCTGTCTAGGCAATAGGGAATTCGTCAAGCAATTTAAGCTCCTTAAAAGCAACATAGACTATGGGCTATTCTTGCCGATTCAAAAGGCGGCGATTGCAGCGTTGCAAAGTCCACAGGAAGTCATTGACAAGACGCGCGCGGCTTACGTTGAACGGCGCGATGCTTTGGTTGACGGCTTGAACGCGGCGGGCTGGCGAATGGATAAACCAAAGGCGACAATGTTTGTTTGGGCACCCGTTCCGAAGAGTTTCAGCACGTCGAAGGAATTCGTTGAGACCTTACTGGAAAAATCTAATGTACTCGTAACGCCTGGCAATGCATTTGGCGCAAGTGGCGAAGGTTTCGTAAGAATGGCACTTGTTCAGACCGTCGACACGATGAAGAAGGTTGCCGCGCAGGTTAGACAAACGCTTGAATAAAATTTTACGCACACGAAAAAAGCCGTATTATTGAAATACGGCTTTTAAATTTCTACATGGCAGGGGCAGAAGGACTTGAACCCTCAGCCTACGGTTTTGGAGACCGTTGC
>CAMNLS010000107.1 GCA_946543495.1 uncultured Selenomonadales bacterium
ATCAGCGGGAAGGCAACCTTCATGAAGCCGATAAACGAAATCGCCCGCCCGCGTTGAGCCGCCATTGACGCAACGACGACATTAGCACTCGCTCCGATTAAAGTTCCGTTGCCGCCAAGGCACGCGCCTAAAGCTAAGCTCCACCACATCGGGTCAAGGTTCGTCAAACCCATCGCGCCCATATCTTTAATCAACGGAATCATCGTCGCCACGAACGGAATATTATCGATAAACGCGGAGGCAAGCGCACTCATCCAAAGAATTATCATTGCCGTCAAGGTAACGTCGCCTTGCGTGATTTTAATCGCCTCTTCAGCTAACATTTTTATGACGCCCGTCTCAACCAGCGCGCCGACGAGAATAAACAAGCCGCCAAAGAAAAATATTGCAAGCCATTCAACTTTGCTAAGCATCTTGGCAATCATTTCTTCGTTGTGCGCGTAAGTGATAAGCAGTAACAAGCTTGCGCCCGTCAAAGCCGCCGTCGCCGATTCAAGACCTAACATGCCGTGGAACGCAAACAGGCTTATCGTTATCGCCAAGACGAACAAGCATTTCTTAAGCAGGAGCGGGTCAGTTATCTGGCTCTTCTCGTCGAGGCGCATGACTTTATCTTGAAGTTCGGGTTTGGTGTGCAGTTCGCTCTTGTAAATCATCATCAACAGCAGAACGGTTACGATAAAGATAAGGATTGATACGCCCGTCATGTTCAGGAGGAAATCGCCGAAACTCAAGCCGACAGCCGAACCAATCATGATGTTAGGCGGGTCGCCGATAAGGGTCGCCGTGCCGCCGATGTTGGAGCTGATGATTTGCGCCATGAGGAACGGTTTAACGTCGACTTTCAACTGCGCGGCGATGTTGAAGGTTATCGGCACGGTTAAAAGGACGGTCGTCACGTTGTCTAGGAGCGCGGAGCAAACTGCGGTTAGTGTACTCAACGCCACGAGTAACGCCACAGGTTGAGCCTTGACCTTTTTAGCTGACCATATCGCCAAGAAGTTAAATAGTCCCGTTTCGCTCGTTATGTTGACGACAATCATCATGCCCATTAAAAGTCCAATCGTGTTGAAGTCGATGTGATGCACGGCGGTTTCTTGGTCGATGATACCCAGCAGAATCATGAGCATTGCGCCGAATAGCCCGACAACCGTGCGGTGAATCTTTTCGGAGATTATCAGCGCGTAGGCGGCTATGAATATCACAATCGCCACTATCGTCATTGTTTCCATTAAGCAACCTCCCTAAAAAAGTTTTTTGTCGACGACGGTTAAAGTTATTTTCTCTCCGTCGCGTTTAATTTTGAAGTTGTAACTCTTAACGCCCGCGTTCGATAGTTCAATCTTGAGTGCGAGGAGTTCCCTGCCTAGCTTGTCTGTCAGTTCGGGCGTAAAGCCGGCTTTGGCGAGCGGTGCGGGCGGAGCTTCTGCCTCGGCAATCATGCGGAGCTTTTCTGCCTTCTTTGCGGCGGTTAGGAGTTGCTGTTCAATCGTCTCCTCTTCGACGTAGTTTTTAACCATGTCTTTATCGGTTAAGCCGCGTGGTATCTTCGGCATAGCTAATCACCTGTCCTTAACTTTAGCCCATGTGTCTTTCAAGCCGACGACGCGATTAAAAACCAACTTATCGGGCGTGGTGTCCGGGTCTACGACGAAGTAGCCCAGCCGCAAGAATTGATAATGCGTGCCCGCATTCGTCCAGCGAACGGAAGGTTCAATCAACGCCTGCTTGACGATTAACGAATTCGGATTGAGGGCGGCGATAAAGTCTTCGGGAAGGTTGCCCTGCGCGTCGGTCGTCAAAAGGTAATCATACAGCCTGACTTCGGCGGGCAAAGCGAACTTCGCGCTGACCCAATGAATCGTGCCTTTAATCTTGCGTCCTGCAGTCGCGCCGCCGCTCTTTGATGTCGGGTCGATTGTGCAATGGAGTTCGACGACTTCGCCCGCAGGGTTCTTGATGACTTCCTCGCATTTGATAATGTAAGCGTGCTTCAATCGGACTTCGCCGCCGGGCTTGAGGCGGAAAAACTTTTTGGGCGCATCTTCCATGAAGTCTTCGCGCTCAATGAAAATTTCCCGCGTGAACGGAACAAAACGACTGCCGCCGCGCTTAGGGTGATTCTCTGCTGTCAAGTACTCAACAGAATCCTCCGCAACGTTCGTAAGGACAACCTTAAGCGGGTCAAGCACAGCCATAACGCGTTCGGCATTCTCGTTGAGGTCTTCGCGGACGCAGTGTTCAAGCATTGCAATATCAACGACGCTGTTAGACTTGGCAACGCCAATACGCTCGCAAAAGTCTCGAATCGCTGACGGAGTGAATCCCCTACGCCTCAAGCCGCAAAGCGTCGGCATACGCGGATCGTCCCAGCCGCGCACGTGCCCTTCCTCGACAAGCTGACGCAACTTTCGCTTACTGGTAATGGTGTTGGTTAAGTCAAGGCGTGCGAATTCGATTTGACGCGGGCGCGTGTTCACGTCGAAGCCTAAAGAATCCAACAGCCAATCATAGAACGGACGATGGTCTTCAAACTCCAACGTGCAGACAGAGTGCGTGATATTTTCTATGGCGTCTTCAAGCGGGTGCGCGAAATCGTACATGGGATAAATCAACCAGTCGTCGCCGGTGTGATGATGAGTCGCCCGCGTGATTCGATAAATGACAGGGTCGCGCATGTTTATGTTGGGGCTTGCCATGTCAATCTTAGCACGCAGGACTTTGGAGCCGTCAGGGAACTCGCCCGCCTTCATGCGCGTGAACAAGTCCAAATTCTCCTCGACAGAACGATTGCGCCAAGGACTTTCCTTTCCCGCCTCCGTCAACGTGCCGCGATAAGCCCGAATCTCCTCTGCGCTGAGGTCGTCGACGTAAGCCAAGCCGCGTTTGATGAGTTCAACCGCATAATCGTAGAACTTGCCGAAGTAATCCGACGCAAAAAATTTTCTGTCGCCCCAATCGAAGCCGAGCCATTTAATATCCTCTTGAATCGAATCTACAAACTCAACGTCCTCTTTGGTCGGGTTGGTGTCGTCGAAGCGCAGATTGCACAAGCCGCCGTTGTGGAGGGCAAGTCCAAAGTTCAAGCAAACGGATTTGGCGTGCCCGATATGCAAGTAGCCGTTGGGTTCGGGCGGAAAGCGCGTATGTATTCCGTCGGCATACTTACCCGCCTTTAAGTCGTTTTCAATTTCCTGCTGAACGAAATTTATCATATACTCACCTCAGAAAGTTTTTCTTCGACGCGTCGACGCAAGCGGCGGACGCCTTCGGCAATGTGTTCGTCCATTGGAAGATTAGCGACAATCTTTTCAATGTAGCCGCGCTCGACAATTTTTTGCATCGTCCACTTAAAGTTGATGTCGTAAATCCACATGAGCCGAACAATTTTCCTATCGCCGTTCGTGCGAATCTTCTTATAATCCGCCTGCTTGCCCGTCACGAAGTTTTCCACGAAGTCAGGACTAACGTCGGGGCGTGCCCTGCCCTTGATGAAGTTGGGCAACTTGTCAGCGTTCTCTTGCGCAAGGAAAGGTTCAAGTACGCGATATATGTCGAGCTTGTCGGCGTCGCGAATTATCTTTGCAAAAAAAAGTTTCCGTTCGTCGTCGGTCGGCGCAACGGTCATCTTGTTATGATTCTGAATCGCGAACGTTACGATATCATAATCGGGCGCGGCAAGCTCCTTGAAGAATTCCAACTCGTCAATGACTTTAAGTGCAAGGTCGGCGTGGTCTTCGGAGTCGGCGTCGTTGAACGTCTTATACAAACTGTATTGGCGGAAGCGTCCCACGTCATGAAACAGCCCGATAATCTCGGCAAGCTCGGTGTTATGCTTTGATAACTTTAAGAACTTGGCAAGCTCAACGCAATTTGACGTAACGTAGCCCGTGTGCTTTTCCTTAAGCAAGATGCCCTGCTGAACTTCCTCGTCGTCTGAATAAAAACTTTTCATGTAAGCCGTCATCCACTCATGCATTCGGTTGAGCAGTTCCCGCATTACATCACCTCCAAAGATTAAAACAACATTAGCGCGATTATACAACCCTTTAACGCTTTACGCAATTTATCTTGGCAAATTTATTGACGGGCAAAAATGGCTGTGATAATATGTGCGCGTTTGTATAGTAAAATTTTTGGAGGCGATCCTTGATGAGTAAAATCGCGGTCGTGTTTTGGAGCGGCACCGGCAACACTGAGGAAATGGCTAACGCCGTAGCTGAAGGCGCAAAAGCGGCTGACGCAGATGTCGAAGTGTTCCATGTCGACGACTTCAACGCAACTGACATGGCGGATTATAACGGTTTCTTGTTCGGTTGCCCGGCTATGGGCGATGAAGTCTTGGAAGAAGATTCCTTCGAGCCTTTCTTCGCTGAGGCTGAAGCTAAACTTAATGGCGTACCCGTCGGCTTGTTCGGCTCCTACGGTTGGGGCGGCGGCACATGGATGGAAAATTGGATCGAACGCACTAAAGAAGCAGGCGCAAAATTTGTCGGCTCTGTAATTGCTGAAAATGCTCCCGATGATACTGTCCTTGAAGAGTGCCGCAAACTCGGCGAGGATTTGGCTAAGGCTGTGTGAACTATTTAAACGTAATAAAAATCCCTCGCTGATTGCGGGGGATAATTTTTTCGGTTAATGGCTGAAGTATTCGCGGTCGAGCATTCCGAGAACGATTAAGTTTTCCCAGACGCCGTCGGTTAAAAGGATTTCGCGCAGGACGCCTTCACGCACAAAACCCAAACTCTCGTAAAGGTGCAGGGCGATTGGATTGTATTCCTTGCAGTCAATCCAAACGCGATGATACTTCCTAACCTTGAACGTCCACTCAAGCAGAAGGTTCAAAGCCTCGCGCCCGTAGCCCAGACCCTTGCGCCCGATGATGACGTGGGTAAACTCAATGAACGGCGAATCCATCTTGCGGAGCATGAAATATCCGACGGCTTGCCCCGTGTCAATCTCCTCAACAATCACGTCCAATTTTTCCGAGTCGTCCGAGCCGATAATCTCGCGGTGATATTCTTCGCTAAACGGCACGATGAATTTCAAGTTCTCCGGCGCGTGTTGCAACGCCATGATGTAGCCCAAATCCGTCACGTTCGCACGCCTTAAGCGCAATCTCTTTCCTTCGATTAAAATCATTGCTATCAACTCCTTGCGTTTAATATATCGGCTGTAAAAATTTTTTCAAGTAAGAGGTGTTTTGTTTGGATTATCTTCAACATATTGATTGGCTGGCATTGGGGCAAAAGC
>CAMNLS010000108.1 GCA_946543495.1 uncultured Selenomonadales bacterium
CCCCGACTTCGATTATGCGGCGGAAATTTATTTCTTTGGGCTGGCGAAGTATCATTTATATTTCCTCGTGATTCTGATATGGTTTTATCTGCTAATGCCGCTGTGGATTAGTTTAGTTCGACGCATGACGCCTGCCCGATTGATTATATTGCTTGCCGCGCAAGTTGCGTTCGATTGGTGGTCGAGCTATTGCGTTGGCGCGTCGGAAAATCTCTTCGTGAAATGGCGATTGAATTGGCTTGTCTTACATTATCTGTTCGTGTTTGTCTTGGGCGGCGTGTTGGGGATTTATTCGGAAAGATTTTTTGCGTGGTGCGCGGTGCACAAAAAAATTATCAGCGCAGCATTTCTAATCACGCTGATAACTTTATTAGGTTGGTTTTATTCCTTAGTGTACGTTGAAGGATTTTCTGCTGAAGCGGCAGTCAATACGGCTCATCAACTGTCGCCGCCCGGAATCTTTTACACGATCGCGGCGTCAATATTTTTCTTTACGCTGTTTGAGTTCGGCAAGCTCCCTACGCCGCTGAGAACTTTCTTAAGCGTGCTGGGCAAGAACTCTTACTTCGTGTACTTGGCGCACCCGTTCGCGATACATTATCTGTCGCTGGGGCTGGGCAAGCTCGGATTAATCATGACGGCTCCGAACGCGTTAATTTTCTACGCCGTAACCGTCGCCGTGACTTTATCGGTTAAGCTTGCGTGGCAGCGATTTTTTCAAGCAAGCCGACGATAAGTTTCACGTGTGGCGCGACTGTATCAAGGTGCAAGCGTTCGTTCGGGCTGTGAATGTGTTCGTTGGTCGTGCCGATTGAAATTATATCAAGCGCGGGATTCTTTTCGGCGAAGAAACTAGTTTCAAGCCCCGCATGAATCGTCTTGACTTCGGGCGCGTAACCGTTCTGCGCCGTGAAAATTTCTTGGGCGAGTTTTAGGAGTTTACTGTTGGGATTGAACTTCCACGTGGGCGACAGCTCAGAATATTTACTTTCAAAGACGCAAAGGCGCGCTGCTTGCTCGAATCCATCGATAAATTCCTCAACGAGTTCATTGGCATTGGCGCGGGGCAAAACTTTCAACTCAACAATATTATCGTCCATGCGCACCACGCCGAGATTAGCCGACGCTAAAACTTGCGTGGGGTCTTCAGGCGACATAAGATAAACGCCGCTGTGAATCAGTTCAACAAAATTCGTAAGGAAATCATAATCCTTAGCGTGCAAAACTTTATCGGGACGTTTAATAACTTGCGTCTCGATTTTTAAGTTGGGTTCCGTCTTGCCGTAAACATTTTTAATCCGCCGTTCAATCTCCGCGCAGATGTTTTCAACGTCGCCAGGCTTTAAATCGGTAGCAAGCACAAGCTCCGAGCTATTGGGAATGACATTGAAAGCACGCCCGCCGCTCCAACTGGACAATCTAAGCTTGCCGCTCTTAGTTATCGCCCGCATGACTTGAAGGGCAACTTTAATCGCATTGACGCGCCCAGAGGAAATTTCTTCGCCCGAATGACCGCCACGCAAGCCACTGATTTTTATTTCCATGTTCGTGCCAAGTTTGGTGTCGGGGCGGACGTAATGAAGTTCGCGCCAAAAGGTAGCGTGAACACTGCCCGCAGAGCCAACCACAAGCTCATTGAAATTTTCCGAGTCGCAGTTAATCAGGAAGCTTGCGTCGTCAAAGAGTTTTTTATCTAAGCCCAGCGCGCCGTTCATGCCCTGTTCCTCGTCGGTCGTGAAGATTATCCTAAGTCGTCCGTGAGCAAAGGCGTCGCGGTTCTTAATCAGATAAATAATCGCCGCTATGCCAATGCCGTCGTCCGCGCCGAGGCTCGTACCTTCCGCCGTCAAAAATTTTTCGTTGCGCACTAACTTTATCGGGTCAACAGTCGGATTGAACTCGTAACCTTCCCTAGCCACGCAAACCATATCCATATGCGCTTGAAGAATCGTCAACGGCGAATCCTCTTTACCGGGGCTTGCGGGCACTTCGGCGATAACATTGTTAAATTTGTCCTGCTCGACCTTTAACCCGCACGCCGTTAATAAACCCTTTAAAAAGTTGCTGACTTGTTGCTCGTTTTTGGATGGGCGCGGAATTGCCGCCAGCTTTGCAAACTCTGTTAAAACGTCCTCCAAAATTTCTTCACGAGCTTTATTTAATATCGTTTCGCTCATCTAATATCCCACTCCATTTAAAATGAACTATACAAATAACGTTAACTAATTCGGGCAAAGCGTCTAAAATCCTGCGTTGAGTAAAATTCATCGCCGTGATAGAATTGGCAAACAAGAAAGGAGCTTCGATTTGATAGCGCATGTTTTCGTTGACGCGGAGAATATTCCCCCTTACGTTACGTTCAAAGTCGTTGAGCACTTCAGCAAGGAGCACGCAATAACGAAGGTCGACATCATCGGGAAGGAAGATACGCTCTCTCATAAATATCGCAACCTCGACGAGAAACTTTATTGCATTAAAAATTGTTTCTACGGCAAGAACTCGGCGGATACGTGGCTTTGCTTGGAAATAGTGCGGGCGATTATCGACGAGCCTGAACTTGAATTGATAATCATCGTTTCGAGCGATAAAGATTTTCTTGCCGCGATTAAGTTCGCCGTTGACTTCGATAAAAGAATTATCCTCGTGTCGGATGGCGCGAGTCATAAAAGTTTAATCGAACAAATGCAAAGACTAAATCTCTCGTCGGCGGCAGTCGAGCTGAAGGATTTTAATTTGAACTTCGACACAAAGCTTGATAAGCTGTCGTCGTTTTTCCCTAAGCTCACGTACGACATGAACAAATTCTTCGTGAACAACGCGGACAAGCTCAAATTTATCTTTATAGAACACGGCGCAAGTTTAGTTGAGGTTCCGTTCGTCGAGGGCATGACTTCATATCATTTCGGGCGAACTTGTCGCGAACTCAATCTTTTGGAAGGCAAGCTAAAGAACTTCATCGAGCACAACTTCCTTAAGCTCAATGGCGGACGCGTTTATTTCATGACAGCGGAAGAGATTGCCAAGCCTAGACCCGCCGAGCTTTTAAAGGAATACTTCATGGAGCACGCGGCGGACGTTAAAAAGATTTTCATAAGGCATGGCGAAAAAACTTCCGCGTTGGACTTCGTGGACGGTATGCCCTTTGAACTCTTTGTCCATATGCTTCGCGAAAATAAATTTGTAAACAATGACGCGACGGCTCGGAACATCGCGCAGAAAAGTTTTCTTAACGTGCGCGACGATAAAGTTTTTCTACTAAGCGAGGACGAACTCGAACGGGCTTATTATGATTCGCTTAACGAAGTCGATAAATATTTTTATGATAACGCGGCGGAGGTTCAAACGATTTTTATCAAGCACAACGATAAACTATTTGAAATGCCTTTCGTGAACGGTATGCCGCTTGCGCTTTTCGGCAAGTACCTTCGCAAAGAAAAAATCATCGGGAAGGGTGCTTCACCTTTGAACACCGCCGCAAGGAGCTTGCTTGACGTACGCGACGATAAAGTTTTCCTCCTCAGCGAAGATGAACTAATTGCGCGGCAAGACACACCGATTAGCGTCGAGAGTTATCTTGACGTGAACGCGGCGGACGTTCGCAAGATTTTTATCAAGCACAACAATAATTTCTTTGAAGTGCCTTTCGTGAACGGTATGCCGCTGGAAATGTTTCATAAGCTCTTGTTGGTAAGGAACATCATCGGGAAGAGCGCGTCAATTACGAAAGTCGCCTTGAAGAATTTTCTTATCGTGCGCGACAAAAAAGTTTTCATCTGAGAGGAGATTGAGCAATGAAGATTATTGAGCCGAGCGTTGAACTTGTTGAGGACTTCGACGCAGCGGCGATTATGAAAAAGATTGAGCGGGCGGGGCGTGTGTGCTACAAGTCCGAAGGCAACATCAAAGACGACAGCGCGGAAAAATTCATTCGCGGGATAATCAAGCGCGGGCATGAATCAGTCATTGAGCACGCGACAGTTTCTTTTAAAATCGTCTGCGATAGAGGCGTTACGCATGAACTCGTTCGCCATAGGATAGCGAGCTACAGCCAAGAATCAACACGCTATTGCGATTACAGCGCGGGGAAATTCGGCGGCGATCTGACTTTTATTAAGCCGTGCTTCTGGCAGGACGACGACGAAAATTTTTTGCTTTGGAAAGAGACAATGGCACAGCTTGAAAAAAATTATCTGACGTTGCGTGCCAATGGTGCTAAGCCCGAAGAAGCACGCTCAATCCTGCCGAACTCACTCAAGACGGAAATTTTCGTGACAATGAACTTGCGCGAATGGCGACACTTCCTTAAGCTACGGACGGCTAAGGCGGCGCATCCACAAATGCGGGAAGTCGCGTTGAAGATTTATCAAATCCTTGTCGAGAAATTGCCGGCAGTCTTCGACGACCTCAAGCCTTGAAAAATTTTTGGCGGAGAAATATAATTGCCTAAAACCTTGGGAAGGGAGCGATTGCAATGAAGATTACGATTGGCAGTGACCACGGAGCAGTTGACCTGAAAGAGGCAGTCAAGAGAGTTTTGGCGGAGTTTAAAGACGTTGAGTTCAAGGACATTGGCACTTTCGGCACGGAGGCGGTTGACTATCCCGACATTGCCGAAAAGGTCTGCGCGGACGTGGTGAGCGGCGCGGCTGATAGAGGGATTGTCCTTTGCGGCACGGGCATTGGCATTTCGATTGCGGCGAATAAGATTCACGGTATACGCTGTGCGCTGTGTCATGATGAGTACTCGGCGCAGATGAGTCGCGAACACAATAACGCTAATGTTTTGGCTATGGGCGGACGCGTTATCGGCTTCGGCGTGGCTGCTAAGATTGTTCGTGCTTGGTTGACGACGGAATTTGCTGGCGGTCGTCATGAACGGCGCGTCAATAAGATTATGGCTCTTGAGAACAAGTAAGGGGCGTGGAACATGAAAATTGGCGTTATGTCAGACACTCACGGCTATCACGAACGAGTTAAGCTGGCTGTGGAAAAATTTTTCGCGGACGCGGATTTGATTCTGCACGCGGGCGACGTTTGCTATCACGGACCGAACAACCCGAACTACAAGGGCGACGACTACAACCCGAAGGCTTTAGCGAACTTTATCAACGCGTCAAAGATTCCGTTCGT
>CAMNLS010000109.1 GCA_946543495.1 uncultured Selenomonadales bacterium
TCTGCCACGTCCTGTTGATAGCGTTTGGCATCGTATCGATAAGCACGCCCCATAGCGTCGCGGTCTGAAGAAGCTAAGCCCATGCCGTATTGAGCCATTCGAGTATCGGCGGATTGTTCAGCTTGTTCCATGTGCGCTATCAAATCGCCTTTTTTAATCGTCATGCCAGGTTGAATGTAGAGTTGAGCAATTTTCCCGTTGGCAACGTGAGTAACATTCATGACGCCCGCCGAATCCATGATTAAGCCCATGCCGTCCGCTTTGACTGTGAACGCGCCGTAGATTGACCAAAGCACCACTGCGAAGAGTAAGACAAGTATTGCGATTAATCCCATCCAGCTAACGGGCGTCGTTATCGGCAACATCGTATCGAGCTTTTCAGGCGAGCGCAGTTTATCGAGAGCTTCTTGGCTGAAGATTTGACTATTCTGTTGACGCATTATCCTCAACCCCCATTAAAGTTACAATGACTTTCATTCCGTCTTCGAGTCCTTCCGCCGCTGACGTGATAACCGTTTCGCCCTCTTTGAGTCCCGAAATAATTTCAATATAATTGCCGTCGTCCGCACCCGTTTTGACTGCGCGGCGTTCCAAAGTATCTTGAGGCGTCACTACGAAGACTGCATTGCGATTTGAATCAATCATCGAGGCGAGCGGCACGGTTAAAAGTTTGCGCGTCTTCGTCGACTTCAAAACTGCCCCGCTATAAGCTTGCTGCTCCAAAAGCCCGACGCGGTTATCAATCTCGAAGACGACTTTCCTTAAGCGTGCAGGTTCATTCAAGCTGGGCATGATGTCCTTGACGTAGACAGAAAAAATTTCGGCGTCGCCACGATTGCCCGCCGCATACTCGGTATCGTAAGCCTTGCGCAAGATTTGACTGTTCGTGAAACTAAGCTCCGCCATGTCGCCGATTGAAAGGCGTTGAGCGTGCTTATCGTCAATGGGTAAGGAAAAAAAGAGCCGCGAAAAGTTTCCGACTAGGGCAAGCGGCGTGCCCGCCGTAACATACGCGCCTTGCTGTTTATAAATGATTAAAACTTCGCCGTCAATCGGTGCTATCACGTCTTGGCGAGCGGATTGAACTAATAATTGCTGTTTGACAGTTTGAGCCTCTTTTAACGCCGCTTCCGACGCAAAGTAAGCCGCTTCCGCCTCGTCGAATTTTTCTAAGGAAGTTGCGTTGCGTTCCCTTAGGCGGGTGTATCGTGCATAATTGTTCTTGGCGTTAGCAAGCTGGGCTTCTGCCTTAGCAATGGAGCTTTCCGCCTGTTGAATCTTAAGCGGGATTTCGTCGTTTACCAGCGAGAAGAGAACTTGCTCGCGCGTTACGTTTGAATTCTTCGTCACGAACATTTGTTCAATGCGTCCGTCAATTAAGGCAACCGCGTCCGCCATTTCCTCAGAGTAAAGATTAATCGTCTCTAAAAATAATTTCGGGTGCATGTCGCGCATTAGCACTTTTGCGCCTTGAAGGGGAATCGTTCGCTTTTCCATGCGTTCAACAATTTGATTTTCGCCGTTCTTATTGAGCCACGCCCCATAAGCAATCATTGCTATTGCGAACATTAATATCAGCATAAGCCCGACTATATAAAGTTTCTTCATCAGCCGTCCTCCTTTCGTGGGTAGTATAAATCAAGCAAATTTTCATGTCAATTTTCAACATACCGCGCAGATTCAATCAAGCTTGTAATAAAGCGTCAAAGTTTGTATAATGGCTAAAAATTTCGCGGAGGATTTAAGTCATGCGACGATATATGATTTTAATCTTAACGGCGTTTATGGTAGTCTTAGCGGCGGTGGCAGGAATGGCATTGCCCGTTGACGCAGACAAGAAGACTTCGGGCGTGCCAATGCAAGAGCTTACAGCTTATACGACATTGCCCGCCGAGACGGCTTCCGTCCTGTCCGAAGTTTACGAAAAAGAAAACAAAGTCCGCGTGAACTTCGTGCCGATGAATCCAAAAGAAATTCTGCAGGAGATTAAGAACGATGCCGTCAGCGACCCGACTGTTGTGCGCACGGTTGATATTGTCATTGCGGATAGTAAGATTCTGCGCGAGGCGGCGGATTTGAATTTGCTTACGCCTTACACCTCAGAGGCTAACGACGCTGTTAAAAGTCTTTTCAAGGACGAATTTGACCGATGGACGGGCATTTGGTACGACCCGATAATTTTTTGCGCGAACAGAGATTTTATGCACACGACCGTCGACTTGCCCGACACGTGGGAAAAACTTTCTAAGGCGGGGAAAATTCGCGTGGGCATAACGGACTTTCTAGCGGCGGACGCGTCTGCTAATTTGATGTTCGGAATGATTGCGAACTTTGGCGACGCGAAGACTTATGAAATTTTAAGCGGCTTGCATCCTAAGGTTGTTCAGTACACAAAGTTTTTATCTAATCCCGTTCGACAAGCCGGCATGGGCGAAGTTGATATATCGGTTGCCGTCGAGAGTGAGACGCTCCGTTATTTGCAGAACGGCTACCCGCTTAAGATAATTTATCCCGCTGACGGCACGAGTTATCTTTTAACTGGCTTTGCGATCACGACGACTGACGCTAAGAAAAATCTTGCCGCCGCCAAGTTTGCTGATTGGCTCCTTAGTGATGAGGCGCAACTTTATCTGCAGACGAACGGCTTTTATTTTATCCCGACGAATCCGCAGACGTTAGCTTATAAATCGTTCGCTGGGAAAAATCTTTTGCTCTTCGATAATCAGCAAAACTTTTCTGAACAACAGCAACGCGCCTTTTTAGATTATTGGGTTAAGAATGTTCGCTTGAAGTAGGAACTAGTTGGAAGATTATAAGATAGAGAGATAGAAAGATAGAAAGTAAATACTTTTAATCTTATGATCTTATAATCTCTTAATCTAGAAGTAAAAGGAGGATATAATTTTGAAAGCAGGCTTTGTGAGTTTGGGCTGTGCAAAAAATTTAATCGATACAGAAGTCATGCTCGGCATTATGCAAGAACGCGGAATTGAGTTGACAGCGAACCCTGCCGAAGCTGACATTCTGATTGTAAATACTTGCGCGTTTATCTTGTCGGCTAAGGAAGAATCAATCACGACGATTTTAAATCTTGCCGAATATAAACAGACTGGTCGTTGTCGTTCGTTGATTGTGGCGGGGTGTTTGACGCAGATTTATAAAGGGGAACTCCTTGACGAAATGCCCGAAGTCGACGCGCTCATTGGCACAAGGGCTTGGAATAGAATCATGGAGGCGATTGCGGAAACTCTTTCGGGGCGGCGCGTGGTTTTAATTGGTGAGCGCGAAATTATTTACGACTCGAAGACGCCGCGAATCCGCACTACGCCACCTTACACCGCCTATGTAAAAATAGCTGAAGGCTGTAACAATCACTGTTCGTTCTGTTCGATACCTTTGATACGCGGGCGGCAAATTTCGCGTCCGATTGAGGATATAAAGTTGGAAGTCGAAGAGCTTGCCCGTCAAGGCGTCAAAGAGATAAATTTAATCGCGCAAGACACTACGGCTTATGGCACAGACCTTTACGGCAGACCAAAACTCGTTGAGCTACTTCGCGAGCTGGTCAAGGTTGATGTTCATTGGATAAGAATTCTTTACGCCTATCCGCGCCGCTTTACTGACGAGCTGATTGATTTAATCGCCGCCGAGCCGAAGATTTGCAATTACGTCGACTTGCCCCTGCAACACGCGAGCAACAAAATCCTAAAGCGCATGAACCGCCCCGACACCCGCGAATCAATCGAGGTGTTACTGAAAAAAATCCGCGCGAAGATTCCAGGCGTCGTAATTCGGTCAACATTTATAGTCGGCTTCCCCGGCGAGACCGAAGACGACTTCCAAGAGCTAAAAGACTTCTTGCGGGAGCAACAGCTAGACAAGGTCGGGATATTCACCTATTCGCGGGAAGAGGGCACAGCGGCTTACGACTTCCCAGAGCAAATATCCGAAGAGGTCATGCAGGAACGTTATCACGATTTGATGAGTATGCAGTCTTTGATTTCGCAGGAGCTTAACGAGGCGTTGGGGGGGCAGGAGCTTGAGGTTTTGATTGAGAATCGCGACGAGGAAGTTCCGCAGGTCGTGGCGGGTCGTTCGTATCGTGACGCGCCGGAGGTCGACGGGCTTGTTTATATTGAGAACGACGGACGGAGCAAGGCTGGCGATATTGTCCGCGTGAAAGTCTTGGCGGGCTTCGTCTATGACATTGCGGCGGAGAGGGCAACGTGACGTTGCAGCCAATGAACGCGCCTTAGTCGTCGATAAAGTCGGAGCTGGTAACCGCGTTCGTACGCAATACTGCGCATTGCTAGTCCGATAGCTTGAAAGGATTGATTGACATGGAGAACTTTACTGTTGCCTGCGCGGAGTCGTGTACGGGCGGATTGTTAATGAGTCGGCTGACTGACTTTGCAGGCGCATCGGCTTACGTCAAGGGCGGCGTCGTCGCTTACAGCAACGAGATAAAAAATAAAATCTTGCACGTCAAAGCCGAGACCTTAGAGGAGTTCGGCGCGGTGAGTTCGCAGACGGCGTTGGAGATGGCGTCTAACGTTCGCGAGATTTTTAATTCGACAATCGGCTTGAGTACGACGGGCAACGCAGGACCTACAGCTAGCGAGGGTAAAGGAATCGGCTTGGTTTACGTGGCAATCGTCGGAGAAAAGTTTTCAGAGGTTAAAGAATGTCACTTCAAAGGCACGCGCAGTGAGATAAAAGCTCAGGCGGCTGATACGGCGTTTGAACTTTTGATGAAGTACACGATTTAAATTAGAGGTGATTATCTTGCGGAAAGTATTGTTGGCAGTGCTGATGCTTTGCGTTGCGTTGACGGGGACGGCATTGGCGGCGCGGGATTATCAAAGCGTCGGCGTCGTCATCATAGGCGGCGTTGAGTTCAAGACAGACGATTATTATAAAATTGTCAAAAACGAGCTTAAGCCTCAGAGCGGCGCGAAAATCGTCGTCGGCAATGACATGCAGACGCGCTATAAAAAGTATTGGCTCAATAAAGGTTATATAGGCGAGCAGACGCCGCAGAAGGAAGACTTCAC
>CAMNLS010000110.1 GCA_946543495.1 uncultured Selenomonadales bacterium
GGCGAACCATTTCATCAACGTCGACGCCGTCTTGAATGTAGAAAGGCGGAGTCTTTGCCTTGTTGAGTATCCTAAGTTCCGTCACGAGAATTTCAATCTCGCCGGTCGCCATCTTCGGATTGATTGTATCTTCAGAACGTGCACGAACCACGCCGCGCACGCCGATAACAAATTCATTGCGCAGAGTCTCAGCCTTAGCGAAGTCAAGCCCCTCCGTCGAGCCGTCGAACACAACTTGCACAAGCCCGCTACGGTCGCGCATGTCAACGAAAATCAAGCCACCATGGTCACGACGACGCGACACCCAACCCGCAAGCTTAACTTCCTTGCTTACGTCCGATTTGCGAAGCTCGCCGCAATGGTGAGTCCGTTCCATTCCTGTCAATGTTTCCAAGTTAATTACCTCCTTAAGTTCGTCAATCATAATCAGCGGCGGCGATTCTGTCAAATAAAAATTCCCCCGCAACCAACGCAGGGGCTTTATTATCTTTATCGTGTGGAATTATTTTTTCCTAACCATGTCGACTTTTTCTTTGCCGGTCTTGTAAGTCACCTTCTCGACGTGCTTTCTATAAACACGCGCTTCCCTTTGTTTAGCCTCAAGGGCTTTGCGTTCTTCCTTACTCAAATTCTTCTTGGCGGTCGTATCGAATTGCTTAAAGAACTCTTCAGCCGCTAAGCCATAATCTTTAGTCGTTTTGTCTAGCGTGTTGCTTTGAATGCTGTATGTGTACATGAGCTTTGAGTCGGCGGAGTTGTAGACGTAGAAGAAAAGCCACGGACGCTTTGAACTATTCGTGACCGTCGCTATAACGTAAGTGTCAGCATAGCGGGCGATGTTTTGAGCATAAACTTTTTCGGCTTCGGGCACTTCCAACGAATGAATATCAATGCCCGTGTCGCGGCGAATGGAAGAGGCAATGTCTTCATAAGCGATAATCTCGCGGCTGGAAGTGAATCTGCCCGCGTTGTAGATTTCCCGTGCGAAGTCGTAAATGTCTGGCTCGGCGTCTTCCGTCTTGTAGTAGTTCGGGAAGGCTACCGCCATTTTCTTGACGGCAACGAGATCCGCATCTTCCTCTATGGTTTCTTCAAAAGCCGCAAACGCAATCGATGACGTTAAGAGCACAGCCAACATCATCAGCGCGACGAAAAATTTTTTTGTCAACTTAAATCTCCTCCTTTAGTAAGCCGTGAGCTTTAAGCGCGGTTTTAATCTGTTCAAGGTGCTTGGGTTCCGGCTCGCAAAGCGGCATGCGCAATTCGCCGACGTTCCACCCCATAAGACGCATCGCAACCTTGACGGGAATAGGATTGACTTCGCAAAACAGCGCGTCGATTAAGTCGCAGTAATCAATCTGCATACGCGACGCCTCATCAATCTTGCCGTCGAAATAATTTTGGCAGATAAGGTGCGTGTCAAGCGGCGCGACGTTCGACATGACGGAAATAACTCCGACGCCGCCGAGAGACAAAATCGGAATGGTCTGGTCGTCGTTGCCCGAATAAATCGCCAAGTCATCGCCGCAAAGTTTGCGCGTCTTAAGGATTGAACTCAAGTCGCCGTTAGCCTCTTTGGCAGCGACAATGCGCGGGTGCTTGCTCAGCTTTGCATAAGTTTCCGGTTTAATGTCGACGCCCGTGCGCCCCGGCACGTTGTAGAGAATCGCGGGAATGTTAATGCTGTCGACAATCTTTAAGTAATGCGCGACAAGCCCAGCTTGAGTGCACTTGTTATAGTAAGGCGTGACCAGTAGAACAGCCGTGACGCCGACGGACTCCGCATAGCGCGAAAGCTCAATGGCATAAGACGTATCATTGGAGCCAGTGCCCGCGATAACAGGTACGCGCCTTGCCACGTGCTCAACGGTGAACTTAATCGCGGCTTTGTGTTCGGCGTCATTCATCGTAGCCGCCTCGCCCGTCGTGCCCGTTATGCATATAGCGTCCGTGTGGTTTTTAATCTGGTCATCAATCATGCGTCCGAGTTCCGCGAAGTTTACGCCCGTTTCGTCAAACGGTGTGACAATCGCGACGCACGCGCCCTTAAATGGTATTTGTTTCATTTAAAGCCCTCCAAAAGTTTTATTCAATCATCAAAGAACAGCGAGAACAATCCGCCGATAACAGCACCGACAGCCACGACAGGAGCCGCCGCTACAGCCGCCGCGCCGATTGCCGCACCTGCCGCTGCAGTTCCCGCGACTCCCGTTGCGACTGCGCCGCCAATAGCCGTTCCTGCAGTTGCCGCTGTCAATGCTCCACCAACTGCTGACCCTGCCGCGCCGATTGCTCCAACTGCTCCAGCTGTTGCACTCGTTGCTAAACCACCAACAGCCGCCGTAGCTGAACCAACCGCTCCAGTCACAGCTCCACCAATCGCAGTACCTTCAATCGCCGCTGTTGCTGAACCGACTGCAGAACCAATCGCTTTACCCGCCGCCGTCCGGGCAACTGCACTTCCTACCGCGCCGCTTGCATAACCGACGCCATAAGAAACAGTCGTATCAATCGCGACGTTAGCAACCGCCTCACCAGCAGTGACATCGCCGCGCATCATGCCGACGATATTTTTTCCTATACTGAAGCCCGCGCCATACATCGCACCAGTCTTGCCGACTTGTTTGCCCGCCTCGTGCATTGCGGAAAGATTATTCAACGTCTGCTGAACTTCAGGTACAAGGACGGAAGTCTTATTGCCAGTTACCTTAGTCTCAAGTTGCATGGCATCAGCCCACCATTTAGCCTCAGCCTCAGTGACAGTGCCCTCGATGACTTTGACGCCGTGACGTGCGCCCTCCACTTGCAGTTCGTGCAGATGAGGATTGCCCTTATCGACGATGACTGTTTGCCCTTTGTATTTGTTGAAGTCAATTTGACCTGGTTTGTAGCCAATCTTTAGCTGTTGAGGATAAGCGTGACCGTTCTTGCCCTCGAAGATTAAATCAATCGGTCCATTATTATCGACGACGCGGGTAAAGCGTCCTGAGGCAGTGGCATTAGCGGCTTGCATGTGTTCGCCGACGAAACCTTTAAAGCCCTTAGCTCCTCCGCGCATCGTATTAAGATTGGAAAGATTTTCGCAAAGAGTATCGTAAGCCTCCATTCTCTGTGCCGCTTCTATGAATGGACGGCTGTCTGATAAAACATTAACCGCAGAGACGACAACTTGACGCCGCGCAGGTTCAAGATCGCGGGTCTCGTTGAGAATCTGATTGCCCGTGTATGAGTCTACATTGAGTTTTATCATCGTGTCGACCATGCCAAAAATTTCTGGCGCGGGTTCGTCAGCCATGACAGCGCGTCCGTTTTCAAAGACGATTCGATTATCTCTAATGACGTAGCTCATTTAAATCACTCCAAAGCTTGTTTGACTTCGCCGAAAAGCTCCGCGTTCTCTTTGATAACGTCCTCATTGCCGAAGACGCAAAGGAATTTCTGATTCATGCAGTCGGCAACAAGTTTCGATAAGCCGCGAATATCTTCCTGCCGCGTCGCGAGGATTTGGTCGCGTGACTTCTGGCGGTCGGCGTAGGTAATATTCCTTAAACAAAAATCGGCGGCGAGTTGTCCTTTAATCGAAGGCGTCAACGGCTTGTCAGTCTTGCTAAGCGTGCCGATGATGTACTTGTCCATTTCGCGTTCGCTCACGTCAAAGCCTTTAAGAAAGTCCGCCGTCGTGTCGAAGGTCTCAAGCGTCTTGCTCAAGTTAGGGTCGCGGTAGGAACCGAAGAACAATGCGCCGTTACGATTGAAGCCCGCGAAGGCTCCATACGCGCCGCCCTGCACGCGGATTTTCGTCCAGAAGTATTCATAGCGCAGAATCGTTTCTAAGACGTTCAAAGCTCCGTTATACTCGTGCCCAAGCTCAATGAAGTTCGCGCCCTTGCCGACGTATTGCACGCGGCTTTGAGAGTAAAGACCTTCATTGCGTGGCTTGCACGGGAAAGAATAATTTTCAAGCTTAAACTCGTCAACCGTCAAAGACTTCAACAGTTTATCCAAGTGCGGCGTGAACTCTTTATAAAGCTCATCAGTTGCCGTCACGCTGACAATCAGCCCGTTGCGATTAATCAAGCGGTCGCGAACGTCAAACAGGTCGTCAACGAGGTCATCGAACTTGTTATCGAAGTCGTCAAGCAAGTCTTTGAGGAATTTGTTATACGGCAAATAAGCGGCGGCGTTGTAAGCTCCGGCCTTCGTCTGATAAGAAACGATTTGCGCGGAAATTATCGTCGGTGCCATGTTCTGAAGATTGAGTTCAAAGCCGATTTGGTCTTGCTCGATTAGTTCGCGGGTACGTTTCTTGTTGATAAAGGTCGTATCGTTTAAAATCTCGGCGATTATGTCTGTCATCTC
This sequence comes from uncultured Selenomonadales bacterium, assembly GCA_946543495.1. Lineage (GTDB taxonomy): Bacteria > Bacillota > Negativicutes > Selenomonadales > Selenomonadaceae > Quinella. Next base: position 4,360 of record CAMNLS010000110.1, read on the forward strand.
GGTGAGCTTTGACTTTAAAGCTTTGACATGAACTCTAAGACGCGGCGCGAATGAATGCGGCAAATCTTTTTCCGAATCAGCACGAAGCGTTGACCCAAAGCCGCCGATGTTCAAGTTGGTTAGTATCGCTAATTCTTCGTAGGTGCGTTGCTTGGTGTCGATGTTGCCTAAAAGGCTCGTGAGCAGGTAGGCATGGAACAGTTTATCTTGCGGAACCTTGAGCGCGTCAAAGTAGAACGTTAGGTAAATTATTCCGTGCGTGTCGACGTTGCTAAATAAAATCTTCGTGCCGTCGAGGTCGCGGAACTGTAGCGGCAGATGTTCAGCCTCCTTGCGCAAGTCTTCACGCTTTAGGATTGGTATCGTCTTCAAGGCGTCGGGTGAGTCGGGAGCCTGTTGACGGAGCTTTAAACGTTGCGTCGTCGAAATGATTTCTTCAACCTGCGCGGGCGTCAAGTTCGCTTTAATCTCGGCGAGCCTTGCGGCTTGAGCGTCGTCGCGTTTCTTGGCGAAGGTCTTATCGGGCGCAAGCGTCATTAAAACCTTGTGCGGGTTGTCGAGGAAATATTTCTTGATGATGTTTTCAAAGTAGCGTTCGTCAAGTCCGTGTTTAATCGCCGCAAGGTCGTCTTCGTAGCGCAGATAAGCATTGGGGTCGCCGCCGTAAAGCCACG